>JAFTFU010000123.1 GCA_017458285.1 Clostridia bacterium
TAGTATATATTGTAAAAAACAGTTTGATGAATGTAATTACCAATTTAAATTCAGCAAACCTTTATTCAAAGAAATGACAAGCTTTGCTGGTTGGAATTTTTTGGGAAATTTAGCATATTTACTTAACACACAAGGGGCAAATATCCTTTTAAACATATTTTTTGGCGTAGGAATTAATGCTGCTAGAGGAATTGCAGTTCAAGTAAATCATACGATCAGCAATTTCGTCAACAGTTTTATGACTGCTATTAATCCACAAATAACAAAATCCTATGCAGAAGATAATTTGAATTATATGCATACTTTAATTTGTCGTGGAGCCAAATATTCTTTTTTTGTTATGTTATTTTTTGCCATTCCCATTGGACTTGAAACTCCAATATTGCTCAAATTATGGCTAAAAATAGTACCTGATTCTGCCACTATATTTGTTAGGCTTATTTTAATTTCTGCTTTATGTACGATCTTAGGAAATACATTATACACCGCTCAATTGGCAACAGGTAACATAAAAAAATATCAGATTTCTGTATCCTTGTTTGGGAGCCTTGTTTTTCCACTTACTTGGTTAGCATTCAAATTAGGAGCCCCCCCCGCTGCATATTATTATATCTATATTCTCATTTACTTTTTGCTTATATTTATAAAAATATATTTAGTACAAGAATTAATCAAGATGTCATGGAAATATTATATAAAAGAGGCTCTCATTCCTGCAATATTTGTAGCTCTCATATCTTGCATTCCCCCGATAGTTATATATATTATTCAAGAAGAATCTATATGGCGTTTTTTTGAAATCATTATAATTAGTACTATATCAACGGTAGGAACCATATATTATTTAGGATTAGACTTTTCTGAAAGAAAGCTATTAATAAATCAAATAAAAAAGGGATTAAGAAAAAAATGACAAGGTTTAAAAAAATTATTAAACGTTCTATAAAATATGTATTATATGGAATTCCCACTAATAATATCACTGCACAAATCGTTTATACGCCTCCTACTGAAAAGTTGAAAGGGAAAAAGATTATTATTACAGGAGGCGGAAAAGGAATCGGTTTAGCCATGGCAAAACGATTTATTGCGGAAGGAGCAGAAGTCCTCATAACAGGAAGAGATGAAAAAACTTTAATAGAAAGATCAGAAGAACTTAACTGCCATTATCTCAAATTAGATATGGAAGATATTAATAGTTTTGAATCTTTTATCCTGAAAGCTGAAACTCTTTTAAACGGAATTAATTGTCTTGTAAATAACGCTGGCATATCCCTCCATGAGGAATCTTATAAAGATATTACAACAAAAGGATTTGATTTGCAATTTAATACAAATTTTCGGGGAGGGTATTTCCTTACACAAAAAATCCTAAATCTCTATCATAAAGAAAACAGAACTGGGAATATACTTTTTATTTCCTCAGAAACTGGCGAAACTGTAGATAATCGCCCTTATGGTTGGACAAAAGCGGCTGTAAATAGCATGGTCCAAGGCCTTGCTTTTCAAGAAATGCCTAAAGGAATAAGAATAAATGCAATCGCTCCAGGTGTTACATGCTCTGATATGACTGGCTATAAATCTAACGGCAACCTTTACAGAGAAAAGAGCATAATAAAAAGAGCATATTTAGCAGATGAGATAGCAGAAGTTGCCACTTTTTTGGTATCAGATGCTTCTGGATGCATATCAGGACAAATTTTATTATGTAATAATGGAAATACAATAAATGCACGCTGGAAATAAATAATTACATCAGATGGCAAAAAAGTTTTATACAAATGAACGGAATGTTCAAATTGTAATAGCATTGTTAAAAGCACATGGAATCCGTAAAGTAATTGCCTCGCCTGGAACTACAAACATGACTTTTGTGGGAAGTATTCAAATAGACCCTTACTTTCAGATATATTCATGTGTTGATGAGCGTTCTGCTGCATATATGGCTTGTGGAATTTCAGCAGAATGCAACGAGCCTGTTGTTTTATCCTGTACAGGAGCCACAGCTTCCCGAAATTACATGCCTGGCCTCACAGAAGCATTCTATCGGAAATTACCCATTTTAGCAATTACGTCACACCGAGGAGACCATCAAATTGGACATCTTAAAGACCAACAAATTGATAGACGCGAACGCCCTAAAGATATTGTAATTGAGAGTGTAACGATCCCCAATATAAAGGACAAAGTTGATGAAGATTTTTGTATTATTGAAGCAAATAAGGCAATTCTTGCTTTAAAAGCAAATGGTGGAGGGCCTGTTCACATAAATATGTTTACGACATATAGTAAAGACTTTACCATAAAAGACCTTCCTCCAGTCAGAAAAATTTGCAGATATACTGTTCATGATAAATTACCAACTCTCCAGAACGGTCGGATTGCTATTTTTTGTGGGGCTCATGCAAATTTTACAGACAAACAATCTAAAGCTATAGATGCATTTTGTTCTTCTAACAATGCAGTTGTTTTTGCAGATCATACAAGTGGTTATCGCGGACAATATGAAATTAACTGGGCATTAGTGTTGGGACAACGAAATTATCCTACAGAATTGAAGAATATAGATACAATGATTCAAATAGGAGAAATACCAGGCTCTACCTATCACAAATTTAATATTAAACAATCATGGCGTGTCAGTGAAGATGGAGTAATTCGTGACATGTTTGGTAAATTAACAGCTGTTTTTCAAATGCCTGAAGAGGTTTTTTTTACTTACTACACCAAAACACGTAAAGGAAATAATACATACTATATAAGATGTAAAACAGAATATGATAAAGTCATATCAAAGATTCAAGATTTACCATTTGGGAATATCTGGATTGCTAAACGTTTCTCCAATCAAATGCCTATTGGCTGTGAAATACATTTTGGCATTTTAAACTGTTTACGTTCTTGGAGTTTTTTCCAATTACCAAAAGATGTTTTAGGGAAATGCAATGTTGGTGGATATGGAATAGATGGTGGACTTTCTTCTTTAATCGGCGCTTCTATTACGAATCCAAATAAACTATTTTTTGGTATTTTTGGTGATCTCGCATTCTTTTATGATTTAAATGTTTTAGGGAATCGTCATATTGGAAGGAATGTTCGTATTATGATTATAAATAACGGAAAAGGAGCAGAATTTCGCAACTATGGACACCCATGCTACTCTTATGGTGAAGAAGCTGATACTTATATGGCTGCAGCGGGACATTTTGGCAACAAATCTCCAAATCTCATAAAGCATTATGCCAAAGATTTAGGTTTTGATTACTACTCCGGAAAAACAAAAGAAGATATTATCAATATTGAAAAGACCTTTTTAAATGCCCAAATTACCAATAAACCGATTATTCTAGAAGTTTTCACTGAAAGCAAAAATGAAAGTGACGCATTAGAATACATTTTAAATCTTTTTACACCACCGTTAAAACGGCAAATAAAACATAAAATAAAATCTACGTATAAGCAAATATTAAATACTATAAAAGAAAAACAATAAGTATTTATATTCGTATACAGATCATATTATGCGCATTGGAATATACACACAACCGCTTCGATTCAATTATGGTGGCCTCCTGCAAGCTTGGGCTCTTCAAACTGTTTTAGAAAAGATGGGACATAAAGTTTGGATTCTTGACCCTTCACCATACATTTTTCTTCCGAGATGGAAAATACCATTTTCTTATTCAAAAAGATTTATAAAAAAAATATTCGGCAAGAACCCAAATCTGATTCATATAGAACAAATACGAAATCGAGAATATGATATTATGAATTCAAATCTTGTTTCATTCAAAAAAAGAATACACACAAAGACATGGAACAAAATTTCTGATATAAAAGAAAAGAATTTTGATGTTATCATTACAGGAAGTGATCAAGTATGGAGACCCAAATATAACCGTTCTTATCATCGGACTATCGAAAATGCATTTTTAGATTTTACAAAAAACTGGAATATTAAGCGTATTGCTTATGCAGCCTCTTTTGGTGTCGACGAATGGGAGTTTGACCTACGACAAACCAAAAACTGCTCACTATTGGTAAAAAGATTTGACGCTATTAGTGTGAGAGAAAATCATGGCGTTAAGTTGTGTAAAAAATATCTTAATGTAGAAGCATCACATGTCTTGGATCCAACTCTGTTACTTGACAAAAGAGATTATGACATTATAATTAATTCTGTAGAGACACACCAACCAGAAGGTAATCTTCTGTGTTATATCTTAGATGAAGATGAAAACAAAACCGCTATTATCAACACTATATCAAAAGAAAAAAACTTAAAGCCTTTCCAAACCAATTCGAGATACGACAACAAACAAGAAAAAATAGAAAATAGGATTCAAATTTCCGTAGAACAGTGGCTCCGAAACTTTAGAGATGCAGAGTTTATTGTAACAGATTCTTTCCATGCATGTATTTTTTCCCTTATTTTTGAGAAACCATTTATTGTTATTGGAAACCCAGTACGTGGTCTCTCACGTGTTTCATCTCTTTTAGAACAATTTGGGCTCAGCCATAGACTTATATACAAAGAACCAATAGACAAAGA
>JAFTFU010000124.1 GCA_017458285.1 Clostridia bacterium
GAAAACAAACAAGAGATAATAGAAAGAACACTATCAAAAGAGGGAATTGCAACAGACATTGTTGAAAAGTTTAATCCAGAGATAGGATTTGGAGAAAGAAAATTTGCATCAATGCTATTTTATTTAGGATATTTAACAATAGGTGGAGAAGAATTTGGAATGCCAATTTTACAAATCCCAAATAAAATAATGCAAGATATATATTCGAATTATTTTATAGATTTAGTAAGTATTGAAACAGATTTAAGAATTGACCCAAGCGAATATAACCAAATAACAAAAGAAATAGCGTTAGAAGGGAAAATAAATAAAATAACAGAAAAATTACATTTGTATTTAAATAATTTATCAAATAGGGACTTTCAGCGATTTGATGAGAAATATGTAAAACTTTTATTTTATTCAATAGCAATGAATTTAAAAATATTTTCAGTAAAATCAGAAATGGAAGTAAACAGAAAATATCCAGATTTACTTATAGTACCAAAAGACTATAGTAAAAATTATAAAGGAGTTATGATAGAATTTAAATACTTAAAAAAAGATGAGAGTAACAAATTACAAGAAAAACAAGAAGAAGCAAGAAAACAAATTTTAGAATACAGTGAATTTGAAGACATAAAAGCAATTCCAAACTTAAGCAAGTATACTGTAATTGCAGTAAATGACGAAATTTATGTAGAAAAAATATAATTTAAAATTTCAAAGGTGTATTTTGAAGATGAAATTATTAGAGATTAGATTATATAAGCTTTTAAGAAAGGGATGAATATAAAAATGAATAACATAGAAGAGAAAATAAGAAATTTAGCACAAGAAGCAGAAATAGAATTAACAGAAACATTTAAAAAAATCGAAAAAAAATGCGAATTAAACAGTGAAAAAGTATTAAATGCATTTCAAGAATGCAATTTATCAGAAATGCACTTACATAGCAGTACAGGATACGGAATAGATGAGATAGGAAGAACCAAAATAGAAGAAATTTATGCACATATATTTAAAGCAGAAGATGCATTAGTAAGAACACAATTAACATCAGGAACACAAGCATTATCAACAACTCTATTTGCATTATTACGCCCAGGAGACACAATGCTAAGCATATCAGGAGCACCATATGACACATTGCAAACAATAATAGGAATAGGAAAAGAAGTAAATGAAAGTTCACTAAAAACATACAATATAAATTATGAACAAATAGAATTAGTAAATGATGACTTTGACATAAAAGCAATTCAAGAAAGATTAAAAGATACTAATGCTCCAAAAATAAAATTAATAGAAATACAAAAATCAAGAGGATATTCAACAAGAAAAAGTTTAACCATAGAAAAAATGGAAAAAGCAATTAAAGCTATAAGAGAAGTAGATAAAGAAGTAATAATAATGGTAGACAATTGCTATGGAGAATTTGTAGAAGAAAAAGAACCAATAGAAATAGGAGCAGATATTGCAGTAGGTTCATTAATGAAAAACTTAGGAGCAGGAATCGCAACAGGAGGAGCATATATAGTAGGAAAAGAAAAACTAGTAAAATTATGTGCAGAAAGATTAACCGCACCAGGAATCGGGAAAGAAATAGGACCTTCATTAAGCCAAAATCCATTAATATTAAAAGGCTTATTCTTCGCACCAAGTGTTGTAGCAAGCACATTAAAAACAATGATTTTAGCAAGCAAACTACTAGAAAAATTAGGGTATAATGTAAACCCTAGTTCAAACGAAACAAGGGGAGATATAGTACAAACTATAATTTGCGGAGATGCAGACAAGCTTATAAAATTTTGCCAAGGAATTCAAAAAGGATCACCAATAGATAGTAACGTTTTGCCAGAGCCTTCTGACATGGGAGGATATGATGATAAAGTTATAATGGCAGCAGGAACATTCACAGAAGGATCTACAATAGAGCTAAGTTGTGACGGACCTATTAGAGCACCATATATTGCATATATGCAAGGTGGACTTACTTATGAATATGGAAAATTAGGAATTATAAAGGCTATTGCTTTTATGGAACAAAATGCTTAAAAAGGAATATAGAAAATGGAAATACTAGAAAAATGTGAAATATGTCCACATAAATGTAGCATAGACAGAACTAAAGGAAAAATAGGAAGATGTAAATCAAAAGACACAATAAAAATAGCATTATACTCTACACATAATTATGAAGAACCATGTATAAGTGGAGAAAAAGGTTCAGGAACAGTATTTTTTTCAAACTGCAACTTAAATTGTGTATATTGCCAAAATTATGAAATAAGCCAAGAGTCAAGAGGAAAAGAAATAACTATAGAAGAATTAGCTCAAATCTTTCTAAAACAACAAGAAAAAGATGTAGAAAATATTAACTTAGTAACACCAACAAGTTATGTACCACAAATAATTGAAGCAATAAAACTTGCAAGAAAAAAAGGATTAACTCTTCCTATAGTATACAATACAAACGGATATGAAAATGTAGAAACAATCAAGATGTTAAAAGGTTACGTAGATATTTATTTGCCAGACTTAAAATATTATTTTGAAAGTCTTGGCGAAAAATATTCAAAAGTAAAAAACTACTTTGAAATAGCAACAAAGGCAATAAAAGAAATGGTAAATCAAGTAGGAAGTCCAGAATTTGATGAAAGAGGAATGCTAAAAAAAGGAGTTATAATAAGGCATCTAATTTTACCAAATGAAACCAATAATTCAAAGAAAGTTTTAAAATGGATAAAGGATGAATTAGGCGACAAAGTATTAATTAGCGTTATGGCTCAATATTTTCCTACATATAAAGCAAAAGAAATAGAAAATTTAAATAGAAAAATTACGCAAGAAGAATATGACGAGGTAGAAGATTATTTATACAGTTTAGAATTAGAAAATGGATATATTCAAGAGCTTGGGGAACATGAAGAAGAATATGTTCCAACATGGGAATATTAGATTTGTGCCTTGTGAAAGGAAAGGAATGATAAAAAATGAAAATAAGTATAATAGGATCAACAAAACCAGGATATGAATTAACAAAAGACGAAGCAATAAATTTTTCAGGAAAAGGAGCAGGAATATGTTATTTGCCAGATACATGGGATAAATTAAATCAAGAAGCAGAAGAAAAAACGTTAAAAAGAGCAAATGGAACATTAAAATCAGGACATCATAGTGTATTTGGACATCCTACATACAATTTAGTATTAGAAGGAATACCAAAGATTTTAGCAATGGTACTAAATAACGAAAAAGACTATAATACATCAGAAAAATCTGCAAGATACACAAAAATGGAACCTTCAAAACAAGAAGAAGAATTATATGAAAAATGGCTTAAAATATATTCAGAAAAAATAACAGAAGAATACCCTGAAATTGACCCAAAAAGAATAAAAAAATTAGCACAAGAAAATGCAAGATACCTAATTAGTGTATTTACGCCAGCAACAGTAATGGAATATAGAGTAAGTTTCCAACAAATAAATTACATAGCACATTGGTTTGAAGATTATATAAAAACAGAAGAAAATACTCCATTTACAACAAAACTAAAACAAACTATGCAAGAATTTTTAGAAAAATTACCAGATATAATAATTCCAGAGCTTAATTCAAGTGTAAAGGGAAGAAAATTATCTTTATTTGCCACAAGAAACAGAAAAGAAGAATTTGGAGAAAACTATAGTGTAAACTATTTAGCAAGTTTTGCACAACTTGCACAAGCACAAAGACATAGAACTCTATCATATGAGATAAAAATTCCAAAAGAGCCTATGTACTATATACCTCCTATAATAAAGGACACCGAATTAGAAGAAGAGTGGTTAAAAGATATAAACTCATTAAAAGAATACTATCCACAAGGAATGCTAGTTGAAGTAAACGAAAGAGGAACAATAGAAAATTTTGTATTAAAATGTATGGAAAGACTATGCGGAGCAGCACAACTTGAGATAACAGAACAAACAGACAAAATTATGAAAAGATATTGCGAAGCTGTAAAAGACGAAGAAGAATTATATAATTATCTAAAACCGTATACAAGAGGCGCAAGATGTACATTCCCTGGTTGGAAATGCGCAGCCCCATGCGTATTCGGAGCAAAAAATGCAATGAATAGGAAAATTTAGTTTGAAAGACTTTCATGCTTATGTGTGCCTTTTAGCAAAGCGAGAAAGGAATGAAATTTAAAATGTACAGTAAAAAAGAGTAAAATTTTTTCGCAAAAAAATTCAACTGGTTAACCACATAAACAACCTTTTTATGATAAAATATAAAATATTTTATCGCAAAGGGGTTGTTTTTTTGTATAGAGCAGAAAAAAGAGAAAAATGTTAGGAAATAAATGTATTAAATGAAGTGGTA
>JAFTFU010000125.1 GCA_017458285.1 Clostridia bacterium
AAAAAGAATAAGAGATAAAATTTAAAAACTCCATAGACAGTCCGCAGTTTGTGCAATTAAACTAAACGAAGTAAGTTTAATAAGCAAGAGCTTCTAGTGGAGTTTTTCTTTAAACTTACTTCGTTTAATTTCTTATTCATTGTCGGTGCAGTTTTTCTTCCAATTTTTAGTGGATATTTTTTATATATCTCTGCTAATTTATTTTTATCTAGTACATTGTACTCTACTCCATTTTGTATAATAATTTCTTCTGTATATGGTAATTCATCTTTCATCCTCATCTTTTTCCTTTCCGCATTTATTTCTATTTAGATATTTCTTCTAATAATTCATTATATTTATTGGCTAAAGCCTGAGTATCGAACATTAAAGTTTCATTTTCAAATTGCCATTTTTCTTTATTTTCAATAAGAAAGTCTATTATTTTTTCGCTTTTTTCTAATAAATCAATTATTTCATTTAATGAATTTTCAACGGTTTTATCTTTTTGTTCTTGTTCAACATCCGCAAAAATTTCTTTTTTATAATAGTCTATGTAATATTCATCTAAATTTTTATCATTTATGTATGACATAATTTTTTCTTCTTTTGCAAGCTCATAATAAGTTACTTTACAGCTTTCTAATTTTTGTTTTGTATTTGAAATATACTCTTTTGTACTATTAAATTCTGGTCCGTCCGTTTTAATGTTTTCAGCTGATAATATTTTTACTAACTTCTCATCATTTAATATATCTAACATTTCTTTTGCATTGTTTACAAAGTCGGAATACCATGTTTTTACCGCTTTTTCAACTATTGCATAATCTTTTTTTGCAACTGTTCTGTTTAATATCTCATTTATTTCGTCAAACTTTATTTCGTCTTCTTCTATTAGTTTTGATATTTCTTCAAATTCTTCTGTTAATTTTTTTTCTTCGTTTATATCTTGTACTAATTTTCCAACTCCAATTGCTAATATTATTGCAATTATCACTACAATTGTTATTAAAATTTTCTTCTTCATTTTTTCTTTCATTCCTTTCTCGTATTTTTATTTAAAAATATTGGATTATCTCTCCACATATTTTACTTTTTTGTAATAATACCATACTAACGATACTTTTTCAAGAAAAATAACAGATAATTTCTTATCTGTTATATGTTTATTATAATTACAAGTTTTTATAGTACAGCTATACAAACGGCAACTACTATTCCAATTAATATAATTGTCCATCCAACTTCTTTTTTATGTTCTTTAACCCATTCAGATATCTTTTTCATGACTGTACCTCCTCAAGCTTAATTAGCTTAACATGCAATTTGTATTTTGTCAAATGGCTTATTAAGAATAATTAAACATTTTTACTCAGTATTTCAATATCTTCTTTAGTAAGCTCCGTTACTTCAATTATTTGTTCTATTGGCATATTCATAGAAAGAAGTTTTTTAGCTGTGTTTATAGATGATTGCTTAGCCCCCTCCTCTTTAGCAATAATAATATCATTATCATAATCTCTTTGCCATTTATCTTGAAGATATGCTAGTCTTTGAACTTCCTCATCTCCTGTTAAAGTTCCAAGTACAGATTGTGCTTTTTTTATAGTTTCATTTTTATTTTCAGCCAATTTGATCAACTCCTTATCATAATCGTCAATAAAAGCAAGCCATTAGGAGCATTTTAATAAGGACAATTCTTATTAAAAATGCTCCTAAGGCTTTTTTTATGCTGTTTTTCTTTTATTTTTTAATATATTTTGAAATTCTTTTTCAAAATCATATTCATCAGCTGAAACTGATATAATTCCAACTCCTGAATAGTATATATCTATTTGTTGATATTTCTTTCCATCAACCTTTGTTTGTTGATGGACTAATATTTTATCAATTAATTCATTTATAATTTCTGGTGTAAGTTCTTTTATTTCAGTATATTTCTTAACTTTATCTACAAATGAAGTTATAGCAATTTCTTTTTGTTCATTATTAGTAATATCTTTGCTTAATATTTCAATTTTTTCTTTTAAGTCTTTTTGCTCATTTGTGTAATTTGTAGAAAAATTAGAAAACATCTCATCTGAAATCTTTCCAGAAACATTATCTTCATAAATATGCTGAATTAAGTTATCTATTTCTTTTAATCTTTGCTGATATTGTGTAAGTTGCTTTTTATTTCTAGCAACTTGAATCTTTTGTTCTTCAATACTTGCATTTTGTTTTTCTTTAATAAATAGCCATTCAAAATTGTGAATATATGAAACAACTTGTTGTACTTGTTCTAAAACAATCTGTCTTAAAGCAATATCTTTGATATTATGACTAGTACAAGCATTTGTGGAATTGTTTTTATAATTGGAACATCTATAAAAGTCTTTATCTGCTGTAAAATTATTAGCAGTACAATAATATAGTTTTGCTCCACAATCCTTACAAAATAGATGACCAGAAAATATACTTTGTTTTCCTGTTTTAGTAGGTCTTCGCTTATTGTTTCTAATTCGTTGAACAGTGTTCCAAGTTTCTTCATCAATTATTGGCTCATGATGATTCTTAAATATTTTCCATTCTTCTTTTGGCAAGTCAATTTTAGTATGGTCTTTGAAAGACCTTTGTGTTGACCTAAAATTTACTGTATCTCCAATATATTCTTGTCTATCTAAGATATTGTTTACTGTATCTGCATTCCAAAAATTCTTTACTTCCTGTACTTTTGTAGGTGATTTTCTTCCTAAACTTTGATAATATTCAGTAGGTGTCATTATTCCATCTTCTTTTAGTTTTCTAGCTATTTGTGTAGTTCCATAACCTTGAATACATAGATTATAAATCTTTTTTACAACTTCTGCTGCTGGCTCATCTACTAACCATTTGTCTTTATTGTTTGGATCTTTGATATACCCATAAGGTAAAAATGTTGTAAGAGGAATACCAGAGTTACCTTTATTCTTAAATACGGCTCTAACTTTTTGACTTGTATTTTTAGCGTGCATTTCATTAAACCAGTCTTGAATAGGCAAGAAATCATTTAGACCTTTATCAGTATCTATATTATCCATTATAGCAATATATCTAACATTAAGTCTTACGAAATCTTCTTCTAATAATTGACCAACTATAAGTCTATTTCTACCAAGTCTTGAATGGTCTTTTACTATAATTGTTCCAATTTTCCCTTGCTCAGCTAGTTCCATTATCTCCATAAACGCAGGTCTTGTAAAACTTGTTCCTGAATAGCCATCATCTACAAAGAACTTTATATTTTTGAAATTGTTGTTTTCTGCATATTTACTTAATATTGATTTTTGATTTGTTATACTATTGCTTTCTCCTAGTTGTTCATCATCTCTTGATAAACGGCAGTATAAAGCTGTTATTCTATCATTATTTGACTGTCCCATTATCATTCTCCTTTCTTTCAGACAGCCGAGTATGATATAAATTATTACAAATCATTTTGTAGTCATTCACATAATACCATACTCGTTTTAGCAGTTCAAGTGATTTTAAGATTTTTTTGTTAATCTAAAAATTGTATTCAAAACACTTTCGTCTGCTTGTCCATTAAAATAGGCATTTACTTTATATATCGTGCCGTTTATTTCTTTTTCAATGTTCAAATTTTGTTCTAAGCAATAATGTTCTTTGAAATATTGTAATCGTTCTTCTAAAGTCATTTTGCTTAATATCTCAATATATTCTTTTTTAACTTGCTCTAAAAATATATATTGTTCATCTGTTAATTCCAATCTATAAATAATATTATCTTGCATTTCTATCAGCCCTCCTTTTTTTATATTCAGGAGAGTTAATTTTCTCTTGATATCTACGTTCTTTTTCGTATTCTTCAATTAAGCCACGCTCAACTCTTTCTCTAGTTTCTCCTTCAAAACGATTAAGATATGCTTTATCATAATCTGTAATATTTGCTAGTATTTCTCTTTCAGCAGGTGTATA
>JAFTFU010000126.1 GCA_017458285.1 Clostridia bacterium
AATTTGATTTTTTATAATGATTATGAGAAGTATAAAGAAGAAATTGAAAAAAACAAAAAAGAAAATTTGGAAAAATATAAAAAAATACTAGAGGAAAAGAAAGCAGAAGAACAAGAGAAACAGCAAGAAATAATAAAAAAACAAAAAGAGCAAAAGCAAAATGCAATAATAGGCATGATAATAAATTGTTTAATAATAATAATAGGATGGAATACTATGCCATTTGGAATAATAACCGTATTAATTGGTATAATCGGATTTATAATATGTTTAGCACTTGCTCTATAAGTGTTTACTAAGGTAGGCACTTTTTATACTTAAAGAAGGAGGAAAAACAATTGCCGAACAATGAACTTAAGAGAGTAGGATTGGTATTTACTCAAGAAGGGGCAGTAGATTTTAAAAAAACACTACAGGATGTCAATTTAGAATTAAATAAAAATTACAATCAATTTAAATTAACTCAAGCACAATGGGACAAATCAACTACAAGTACACAAAAATTAAGAGCTGAGCAAGAATATTTAAAAAATGCATATGAAATACAACAAGACAAAATAAGTACCTTAGGAATGCAGTTAAAAGATCTAGAAAATGCAGAAAATAAAAATACAACAGCAATAAAAAAGAAACGAAATGAATTAACAGCAGCAGAAGTAAAACTCGAAACATATAATAAAAGAATAAAAGAAATAGAAAGCCAACTAAATAACACAGGTAAGGAAATAGAAGAGTTTGGTAAAAAAATAGAAAAAGAAAGTGAAAAAGTTGAAAAAGCAGGCAAAAAAATGTCTGCTTTTTCTGCTGCCGTTGGAAGTGCTTTAGTTGCCAGTGCGAAAAGTGCAATAGATTTTGAAGATGCCTTTGTAGGAGTTGAAAAAACTGTTAATGGAACTGAAGAAGAAATGAAAGCATTAAAGCAAGGAATTAGAGATATGGCAAAAGAAATTCCTTCAACCACAACAGAAATATCAGCCGTAGCAGAAGCAGCAGGACAATTAGGAATAAAAACTGAAGATATTTTGTCATTTACTAGAGTAATGATAGATTTAGGAAATTCAACAAACATATCAGCAGAAGAAGCAGCCAGTTCATTAGCGAAATTTGCTAATATAACAAATATGAGTGCTAAAGATTATGATAGATTAGGATCTACCATAGTTGCATTAGGGAATAATTTTTCTACAACAGAAGCGGATATTGTTGCAATGTCTACTAAATTGGCAGCAACAGGAGAATTAGCAGGACTAAGTCAAAGCCAGATATTATCATTAGCAACAGCAATGAGTTCAGTAGGAATTGAAGCAGAAGCCGGTGGTTCTGCAATGAGCAAATTATTAAAAAAGATACAAGTAGCAGTAGAAACAGGCTCAGATGAATTAACAGATTTTGCTAAAGTTGCAGGAAAGAGTTCAGAAGAATTTAAACAAGCATATGAAAAAGATGCAGTAGGAGCACTTAGTTTATTTATAAGTGGATTAAATGATACCGAAAGAAATGGAAAATCTGCAATAGCAATTTTAGACGATATGGGTTTAACAGAAGTAAGATTAAGCAACACAATTTTAGCGTTAGCAAATTCAAGTGACTTAATGAATAAGGCAGTGGAATTGGGTAATGAAGCATGGGAAGATAACACTGCATTGACAAAAGAGGCTAATCAAAGATACGATACTTTGAAGAGTAAAATACAATTAGCCATAAACAAATTAAAAGATATTGCAATTACATTAGGAAATAAATTGATGCCGTCAATTACAAGAGTATTAGAATATGTTCAAAAACTTGCAGATTGGTTTTCTAATTTATCAGACGAAACAGTAGATTTTATAGTTAAAATGGGATTAATTGTAACAGCAGTTGGACCAGTAGTAACTATTTTGGGAAAATTAGGCGGAGCGGTTGGAGGAACAATAACAGGGATTGGTACTCTAGTACAAGCAATTGGAGTAATGAAAGGAACTGTAACAACTGCATCTACAACCGTAACAGGATTAGCTGGTGTACTAACTGCATTAAAAGGACCAGCAGGGATAGCATGCCTAGCGATAGGGGCGATAGGAACAGTTATTGCAGGAATATCAATTGCAACAGCAAATGCTGAAAAAGAAACAAAAGAAGCTTTTTCTAATATGGGAGAAGCAGCACAAGATTTTATAAATGGGATAGATAGTGCACAATCTCATTTAAGTGCATTTAATGCAGAATTGTTTGTTTCTTCTGAAGAGCAACAAGAATTGCAAACTCAGATGAAAGAAGTGCAAAATGGAATAACTACTATTTGTAAAACGGCAGCAGATGAAAGAAGAGGATATACTCAAGAAGAAATAACACAATTAGATGAGTATTTTACAAAATTAAGAGAATTAAATCAAAGAGAAATAGAAATACAAAATCAAATATCTACAGCAATAACACAACAAGCAGTTAAAAATTCAGAAACATTCCAAGGAAGTTTAGAAGAATATAAAGTTCAATCACAAGAATGGTTAAAAACAGCAGAAGAACAAAAAGAAAAAACATTAGAATTAATTAACAAACAAACAATAGAAGAAGTTGCATTATTGAATACGAGATATGCAACAGAAGAATCTAGACAAACAGAAGAATATAACAATGAATATAATAGAATTATTTCACAAAAGGAAGAAAAGATCAAACAAGCTAATGATGAAGTTGCAAAAATAAGTAAAGTTTATACAGAGGGATATTTACAGAGAAGTAAACAAAATGACGGATTTTATAGCAAATTTCAAGAATATAATAGCAAAGTTGAAGAGGAAAATAATAGACATAATCAAAAGATGCAAGATATCGAAGATGGTCATTACAGTTGGTCAGTAGGTAAACATAGAACTATCTGGGCAGAAGAGACAACTCATGCTACTGCATTGAAAAAAATACAGGACGAAATGTATAAAAATATGTCTGAAGAACAAGAAAAAGAATTAGGAATATGGCTTGCACAAGTAGCCCAAACAGAAATGTATGGAGGAGAATTAGACGACGAAACAAGAAAAGTTGTAAATGAGATAATAGATAGTTACGATAGTATGCCTCCAAAAACAAAAGAAGTTATGAAAAATACTATGGAAGGTATGCTAAAAGGAATGAAAGATGAAGAGCCAACTTTATATGCTAAAGCTACCAATATAGCAAACGGAGTACTATCAAGATTGAAAAAAACATTTGATATACATTCTCCTTCTAAAAAGACGAAAGCAATATTTAAGAATGTAATGTTGCGGAATGGAAAAAGGTGTCGAAGAAAATGAAGATGACCTATATAAACAAACAGAACAACTTGCAGATAATGTTTTAAATTCATTAGAAAATCTCACACCAGAAGTTGGAATAAATGGAAATATAAACAGAAATGGAAACACATCATTAGGCTGGATGCAAAATTTAGATTATAACAAATTGTTCAATATTCTTTATGAAGCATTCTTAAAAGCATTAAATTCTTGTAAATTGTCAATAGACGAAGATGGATTTGCAAAAATAGTAAAAGATGAATTATATAAGGTGGTGTAAAATGTTTAAATTTAAAGGAATATCAAGTGATGAAATGCAAGTAATAATAGAAGAAGAGGAACACTTTATTGCAAGAGCAGCACAAAGATATGAAGTCACGGAAATAGAAGGAAAAGATGGAGCAATATTTGACGAATTAGGATATTCTTTCGTAGAAAGACCAATATACGTGCAATGCTTAAATATTGATAAAATTGACGAAATATTGTCATGGCTCAATGGAAAAGGCAAATTTGAATACAAAGGAAGAAAAACTACAGCTAGATTTTACAGTTCGTTAGAACCACAAAGAAATGCTTGCATAAGAATAATAGACACAATATTCATAAGAGATCCATTTTGGTATAACGTAGAAGATGAGTATACCCAAGTTACAGATAACATATCAAACGATGGGAATATTGAAAGTAGACCAATTATAAGACTTGAAAAAACAACGAAAAATAATGTTGATATAACTATCAATGATATTAGATTTGAATATAACTTTAACGAAGATGATTA
>JAFTFU010000127.1 GCA_017458285.1 Clostridia bacterium
AATGAATAAGAAATTAAACGAAGTAAGTTTAAAGAAAAACTCCACTAGAAGCTCTTGCTTATTAAACTTACTTCGTTTAGTTTAATTGCACAAACTGCGGACTGTCTATGGAGTTTTTAAATTTTATCTCTTATTCTTTTTTATATATTTTACCGCATTTGAATAAAATAATCAATCATTAAGTTGAAATTTTTTTCAAAATACTGTAAAATAGACATAGTTTCCCCCTCCCCAATAAAGAGGCAATTTTAATTGGAATAAATTGGTAATGTGGTTATGTTGGTCCAGGTCTTATCAAATGACCAATGCCACAAACTGGACATAGATTAAAATCTTTTCCAGCAGCTTTCTTTAGTAATTCGAGTGGGGAAACTTTTTCTTTGGTTAACACTTTTGTATTTGTGAGAGATTTACAAAGTGTTAATTTTTTCGTCTTATTTCTATTTCCCAATAATCCAAAATGTCGTATTTTCATAAACTTTGGTGGTAGTATATGTAATATAAATCTTCGTATAAATTCATTTGCATCTAATTCCATTGTTTTCATTTTATTTTTATCTCTATAATCTCGCCATTTAAAAGTCACTTTTCCATTATCTATATTTAATATTCTATTATTTGAAATTGCAACTCTATGTGTATATCTTCCTAAATATTCTATTACATTATTTACGCTTTTAAATGGTTCTTTGCAATATACAACCCAATCTTTGGAATACAACGAAGAGATGAAATTATCAAATTCTTGATTAATTTTCAAATGTTCTATATCTTTGAAAAAATCTAACTTTTCTTGTTTCATATAATAGATGAATTTACCCCTAAATACCTTTGATAATACTTTTACAGGTATGAAGAATTTCTTTTTACTATTTTTCCATTTACCTAAACTATCAAGTCCTCCTGCTGGCACTATGCAATGTATATGAGGATGATCTTTTAAATTTTGACCCCATGTATGAAGAATACTTGTAAATCCAATTTGTGCTCCTAAATGTTTTTTATCATTTCCCAGTTGTTGTAATGTCTCTGATACTGCCTTAAATAGCACATTATACATCTTTGTTTGATTGTAATATACAACTGCATTAAGTCTATCTGGGATTGTAAATACAACATGAAAATATTGAACATTCAATAAATCAAATTTTTGATTATATATCCATTTTTCTTTTGCTGATATTTGACATTTAGGACAATGTCTATTTCTGCAAGAGTTATAACTGATTTTCTTATGACCACAATAGTCACACACATCTTCATGTGCTCCTAATTCTGCTGTTCTACATTTTTCTATTGCATTTAATGTCTTTATTACATATATTGGTAAATTATGATTCTCAGTATACTTTTTACCGTATTGTTTTAAAATATCTTGTATTTCAGGCATTTTTATCACCTGCCTTGTATAACATATCTAGTGGACTTACAATGTCTTTTTCTAAATCTGCTAAATGCAAATATTCCATTGTTGACCTTATTCCTGAATGTCCAAGTAATTTTTGCAAATGTAGTATATCTAATCCTGCTTCAAGTAAATCTGTTGCAAAATTGTGTCTAAATCCGATGAACTGTTACTTTCCTTGTTATTCCTGCTTTTTTCTTTATTTGTCTAAAAGCTATTTCTGGTCCTGATAAACCATATTTAGCATGAGTCATCGGAGATATGAATAAATATCCTTCTGGGTGATTTGGTCTATATATTTTAAAATATTCTCTTAATATTTCAAGATTTTTTTGTGATAATAGAGTATATCTATATTTGTTTCCTTTTCCTTCTCGTACTAATATTCTCATATTCTTACTATCAATATCCTTTATTTTTAAATTGCATAATTCTGATAATCTAAGTCCTCCTCCATATGCTGTCATAAACATTGCTTTGTACAATAGAGAATAGTAGAAGCCATCATCACATGCTTCAAAAAATCTTTTTAGTTCTTCTTTGGTAAACATCTCAGGTTTATTCTTTTGTATTTTAAATAACGGTATTCTTTTTACATTTAGTATTTTATTTAGAGTTGTACCATACATAAATCGTATTGCACTATTATATGTATTCACATCTCGTCTTTTGTTTTTACAATTTTCTACGAGATATTTTAAAAAATTTCTAATGTCATCCTCAGTTAATTTTTCAATATCTTTTCCTTTGTGGAATTCCATATACCTGCTTACTCTCCAAATATATGACTTCATTGTTGTTTCTGACAACCCCCTAAAGGTCATGTCCTCTTTCATGTGTTCTAATATTTCTTCGTTACACATAAAAAAACTCCTTTCATAAATATATTTGTAGACACTAATCTACATAATATATATTTTAAAGAGTTTTTATTGATATTTCAACTTATTTATGATATATTATTATTAAATTTTTGTTTTGCACTAATTTAAATCCATAGATATACTAAACTTAAACGACTACTGCGACAGCAGTTTAGTGCAATTACAATTTATTAAGATGTGTACAAGATTTTGGTGTTGTTAACAAATTTGTAATATTGTAAACAAGTTAAAAAGGAGATTTTATTATGGCAACATCAAAAGAATACAAAGAATTTATATTAGAACAGTTAGATTTATTAGATAATATAACTTGCAAAGCTATGATGGGTGAGTTCTTATTATATTATAATAATGTTTTATTTGGTGGAATCTATGATAACAGATTACTTGTAAAAATAGTTGATACCAATAAGAAATATAATATGCAAGAACAGATACCTTATGAAAGTGCAAAGCCAATGTATTTAGTCGATGATGTTGATAATAAAGAATTATTAAAAGAAATTGTAATTGAAACTTGCAAAGGTTTACCAAACAAAAAATAGTAAGTTATTGTTGTGATTGGAGGAGTAATGTCTTTAATAAGTGTAAATAATTTAACATTTTATTATGATGGAAGCTATAATAATATATTTGAAGATGTTTCATTTAATATTGATACTGATTGGAAATTAGGATTAATTGGGAGAAATGGAAAAGGAAAAACTACATTCCTAAAGTTATTACAGGGAAAATATAAATATAAAGGAACAATATCAAAGAATGTTGATGTTGATTATTTTCCTTTTGAAGTAACAAACAAAGATAGAATGGCAATAGAAATAGTAAATGAGATTGCTCCAAATGTTGAAGATTGGGAAATTATAAAAGAATTGAATCTGCTTAACACAAATACAGAAATATTATATAGAAACTTTAATGTATTAAGTGGTGGAGAGCAAGTAAAAATACTTTTAATAAGTTTATTTTTAAAAGGTAATAATTTCTTACTAATAGATGAGCCTACAAATCATTTAGATATTGAAACAAGAAATAATTTAGTGAGTTATTTAGAAAAGAAAAAAGGATTTATATTAGTATCTCACGATAGAAACTTTTTAGATAAGGTTGTAAATCATATAATTGCTATAAATAATAGCAACATTGAAATACAACAGGGTAATTTTTCATCTTGGAAAGAAAATAAAGATAGACAGGATAATTTTGAAATAATGCAAAATGAAAGATTACAAAAAGATATAAATAGACTTGAAATTGCCTCTAAAAATGTTGCAAAATGGTCAAATGAAGCTGAAAAAGGAAAAAGTAAAAAATTTAATTCAGAAACTACAATAGACAAAGGATATGTAGGACATAAGGCTTCTAAAATGATGAAAAGTTCAAAGGTTATGGAACAAAGAATTGATAGGGCAATAGATGAAAAAACTAATTTATTGAGAAATGTTGATAGGAATGATAAATTAAAATTGATTCCTTTAACAAGTAATAAAAATCCATTAGTTCTAATAAATAATTTACAAGTAAAATATAATGATAAAACAATATTTAATCCAATTTCATTTGAAGTAAATAATGGAGATAGAGTTGCAATAATAGGAAAAAATGGAATTGGAAAATCAAGTATATTAAAACTTATATTAGGAGAAAAGTTACAATATAATGGCGAGTTCAAAGTTGCAAATGATTTAAAAATATCTTATGTATCTCAAAATACAGATTATTTAAAAGGAAATTTAAAATCATTTGCACAGGAAAACAAAATAGATGAAAGTATTTTTAAAGCAATGTTAGTAAAAATGGGATTATCCAAAAATGATTTTGATACTAATATTCAAGATATGAGTGAAGGGCAAAAGAAAAAAGTATTAATAGCAAAAAGTATTTCAGAACAAGCAAATATTTATATATGGGATGAACCTTTAAATTATATTGATATATTAACAAGGGAACAAATTGAAAATACAATTTTAAATTATAATCCTACTATTATTTTTGTAGAACACGATGAAAGATTTATTGAAAAAATCGCAACAAAAATAATAAATATAGAAAAGTAGGTGTGCGATAAATTACAAGTTATTGAGATGTTTACAATATTTTGGTATTGTAAACAAGTTAAAAACATAATAAAGTAGAGAAATTAAAAATCTCTACTTTTATTTTTTGACAAAATTATCATAATTAGTTGACAGAATGAAAAAATGATGATATAAAATAGGTGTATTCGATAAAGGAT
>JAFTFU010000128.1 GCA_017458285.1 Clostridia bacterium
AAATACGAGTAAAAAAATTAATTTTTAAGAGTTCTTTTTTTGTTGTCTGATAGTTTAAAAATGATTTATTTTTTATTTTATTTTAAGAGTTTTATTTTTGCTTATATAAGGAAAGAAAAAAATAAAACTGTAAAAAAAAGAAAAAAAATTAATTTAGTTGTTGACATTCTATCTTTTATGGTGTATTATTAAATCACAAGCAAGGAAAAAAGCCAAATAAAATGCTTGTTATTATTTAATTATTATTCTATCTTTTATGGTGTATAATTAGGTGATAGGCTAGAAAGGAGATAAAAGAAAGATATGTTAGAAAATATCATAAAAAAAGACATTGCAAGTATTACATTAGAAGAACTATACAATCTATATAATACAAGCAATGTGGCAACTGTTAAAGTTGCGAGCAACACTCTTGAATTTATCCAAGAGTAAAAAATACGAGTTGGGAACTTTCGAGGAGTTCCCTTCTCGATAAATTATTATATCAAATTATAAAAAATAAATAAATAAAAATTTTAACAAATAAGGAGATTTAAAAATATGTTATTAAATAGTAAATATATAGAAAAAATAAATGAAGAAAAAAACGGTATAGAATTATACTTTGAAACAATTCCAACAGTGGAAGAAAGAAACGAGTTAAAAGCTAACGGCTACAAATGGCACAATCAAAAAAAATGTTGGTATAAGTCACAAAATACACAAATAAAAGAGGAGAAACAAATTAACAATTATGAAAATTTAATTAAATTAAACAATGAAGAAATAAGAGATGTTGCAAAAAAATTATGGAATGATGAGAAAATGCAAAATTACATAATTGATAAATATGAGTTTTATAAAACTAAAGATAATTTAATAATTGAATTGGAAAAAGTAAATAAAATTACAATAGATAAAACTATGTATTATGATGATGAAATGGAAGCACCAATTATAAATGAAAATAATTTTATAATCTATAATAGACATAATATACCAGGTAGAAATTTAGAAGAATATCTACAAGAAAAAGAAAATTTAAATACAAGAGGCATTGCAACTGGAAGATATGATTATAAAGGAATCTACTTTGTAGCACAATATTACAATAATGATGACATTGTGTCTTGTGGTTGGGTTGATGAGAAAGATAAATACTTCAAAAGATACTTAACACTAGAAGAACAAGAAGACTATATAAAAATAATGAGAGAGAGAAAAGAACAATATATAGAGAGATTAAAGAAATATTTTAAAAGATATAACAAAAATATAACTACATATGGTTATTGGGCTAATAGATAGGAGTTGATAATATGACAATAAAAGAAAGAAATCAATATGACAAGGGCTTTAATATTGTACTATCAGATAATAAAGAGTTTGTTTTAGCAAGTTGCCCTACTCTTGAACTTGCTGAAAAATACTTGCGAGATATTCAAAAAAACGATAAAAAATTAGCCAAATATTATAATTGGCAAAAATTACCAAAATATGAGATAGTAAAAACTATTTAACCGATACGCAAATAATAAATAAATTAGGAGGATTAGAAAATTATGAACGTAAAAGAATTAATAAATCAATTAAAGAGTTTAAAAGTTAATCAAGCCGACTTTGTGGCACATGATGAGACAGGAATTTTTGAGAAAGACATTATAGCATTAGAATTAGCTATTAAGATTATTGAGGAGAATAAAGACAATATGAGAGTTTGTTCAGATTGTGGAAAATTAATGATAACAGGATATTGTATTGAAAACGGTTTAGAATACTACTGTAGTGATGAATGCTTACATAAACACTATACAAATGAAGAATATATGAATTTATATGATGATGGGAACGGAGATTCTTATCATACAGAATGGGAGAATTATAGCTATGAATAATATTGATGAATTAAAGAATAAAGTTGACGAGTTAGCAAAAGCAAAAAAAGCTGTATTATCTACACTAGAAAATATTGATGTTTTAGTAGATATGCACGGATTAAGTTATTGGGCTGAAAGAGTCGAAATATTAAGAAAAGAAATTAAGGAGATGTTATAAAATGAGAGTTTATATATTAAAAATTGATTATTATGATGAATTATCACACGAATGTGGAGCAAGCGACATATTGAATGTCTATTCAGATAGAAAAGAATGTATTAAAGAATTACTAGGACATTTAGATGGAGAAATAAGAGATAAACATATAATTGAAGACAACAAAAATATAAAAGAGGTTGAAGAGAACATAAAAGAGTTAATTAGTAATAATATGACAATTAGATTTTGTGGATATATGACAAAACACGATTATGAGCAAGGAAATAGTGATTTTGAATACTTTATTGAAGAAAGAGAGGTTATTTAAGTATGAATAAATTAGGATTCAAAAGAAGAATGAGAAAACAAGAAAAACACTTTGAAAGGAGAAATAAAATAGACAATATTAAGAGATTTATATTTAATAAATTGTTTTATAAGAGATTAAAAAGGATAAATGATAAAAATTTGATCAGATTATGGAATTGGTATGATATTGGCTGCACTGATGACATATTGAGCATAATTGATAAAGAATTTAGAAATAGATATGTTAATAATATTCTTCATAGTAATGTAAACGAGTTTATTTTCTATTTTGGAGATTTCAAAACTGCAGATATGTGGATAAATGAGCCTTGGAAGTTAGCAGAATTTAAATAAATATGATAAAATACCATTAGAGGTGGAACAATGAACAATAAGGAGAGATATTTAAAATTTATTAAAGATTTTAACGATATAGGAATAACTAAAGCATTAAATGAAACAAATATGGGAGCAAGCACATTCTATTTATCAAGATATTCACTTGATAATATGCAAAATGTAACAAATATTATTAGGAGAGATATAAAAGAGTTATATTCTGATATAATGAACGATGATTTTATTCTTGATACAAAAGAAAAAAATATAGAGTTTGTAAAAGACTTAAAAGAGATTGGAATCATAAAAATATGTAATAGTTTAAAAATAGCAAGAAATGACCTTTATGTTTTAAAAGCTAGCGACACAAAATACGAGATGGTTATTAACGAGATAAAGAGACAATTAGATCTACTTTATAAAAAATATAGTGAAAAATAAAAATACATAGAAACCTATGTATCTTTTTTTATACTCTATCAATTAAATCTTTGTATGATTCTTTTAAAGTAGTTAATTTATAGTTCAATCGACCATTTATATTTTCAAGTATATTTTTTTGTTTAATTAAATCTTGAATATAATCAACTAATAGTTTACATTGCTCTTTTTCAATCACTTTTTTATCAATGTTAGCTTGTATTATTAGACGATTAAGAGCTTCATCTAGTTTATTGTCACAATGTTTAACATCATCTCTTAAATCTAATACAGTTGTTATCATTCTTTACCTCCTAACGATGATAATACTTTCTTACTGGATATCATTTTTACTGTTTCACCAATAGCATTTTTATAATTACCACTAGAATTTTCTACAAGATTTATTGTTTCACGAATTACGTTATCCAATTTTTTTATTTCTTTTTGAGCAATTTCTATTATTAATTTTAAATCTGATGTATAAAATTTATCTGGATTAATAGTTCCTTTATGTAATAAATCACGAGCTGAATATTCATTAAGAATTACTTTTGCCTTTTCACCCATTCTTTAATCCTCCTTTAAAAACATATTTTTTACTATTTAATATAATTCTTTTCTTCTACTTTTTTATTTAAATGTAATATTTCACATAATCTAAATACTTGAAGATATTCTCTTATTTTTCTTTCCATAGTAACATAATCTCCAGGTCCATTTACGATTTTTTCTATGTCTTCTACTAGTCTTTGATATGCTTTTAATCTTTTTTTTGTTTTAAACATATTAAACCTCTCTTTCTTCTAAAATAAAATTATAATGAAGAAATAGATTATTTAATCTTTCAATTGCTCTTTCGCATTTTGTTTTAGATTTGTAAATCTTATATTTTAAATTATCTTGATTTGCTGCAGGATATATTTCTCCATGAACTATATAATTCCCACAATAATATCCCAAAAATTCATTAGAAACTGAACCAGGTAATGTGCTTATCACTTTTATTAAATACTCATGCATTTTTATCACTCTACCTTTTCCACTATATCTGCTTTTACTAAATCATATATTACACCTAGGTCTTGGTAGTCTTCTTCGTCTTGACCATAAACAAATAATGTTCTACATTCAGGATTTTCAATACAAATAGATATATTTGCTTCTTCATTCCAAATATAGTCTTCATCTATACAATTAAATCCGTATTTTTCTAATTCTTTCAAATCAATATCATCTTTTATTTTCATTTTTTCACCTCTCCAACTATTACTATTTCATCGTTTTCAATATTTTCACAATAAATATAATTATCTTTAACATAAAATCTCAAATATTTAGCAAATTTTATGTCAAGAACATCTATCATTTTTTTAGCCATTTATATTCCTCCTCTGTTAGATATAATGGTGCACTTACTTTTCTAGGAAAAAGTGTATGTAATAAATGCCAAAATGAATATATTATACTAATTAATATTCTTACAATGATTTTTATTATATTTAGCATGATACATTTTTTGTTCTATTAATAATAAATTCTTTCAATTTTTTGTCAATTTCTCTTTCATTAAGATTTCTGTTTAAATCTCTATTATATGTATATATTTCTCTAAAATGACCATTTACAAAATTAATGTGAATATATCTTCTTCCTAAAAATGTGGTTCCAAAATACCAATCAACAACTGATAATGGATTTATAAAACTATCACCTATATACATTCTTATCGTCTCCTTTCTGACTTGCTTTTTCATCTGTTTCCTTGCCTATTTTTAGACAACACCAGATGAATAATAATATAAATGCGAGTAATAAGATCAAAAATATCATTTGTTATTTTCCTCTTTCTTTATTATTTTTAATAATTTATCTAATGCAATTCGCTTGCTCTTCTTTATATAGTCAATTGAGAGATTCATTTGAGAAGCTATTGCTTTTATTGTGAGTTTTTCTAAATAATATTGAGTTAATATAATTTCGTAGTTGTTATTTCCTATTTTTTTGAAATCTTTAATGTATTTTTTCTTTAAATTGTCTTTTCTTGTATATAATTTACTTAAATATGATTCTTTTTCTTCAATTTGAATTAAAACGTTCTCTAATCCTCTATTAGATGTTGAACTTCCCAGTTTTTCATCTAATCCAGGTGAATTTATCGATGTTTTTTTAGCATTAAGAGTATCTAATTCGATTTCGTTCTTAAATATCTTATTTAAAAGAGAGTTATATTTAAAAAAGTATCTATCTATCTCTATTTTTTTTGAATTATTACTCATTTTCTTTGCCATTATCTTTATCCTCTGTTAATTTATCAATTACAAAGTTGTGCAAGATGATTCTTGCTTCTTTTAATGTTCCTTCAAGCCTCCCACAGCTTGATTTTCCCATCAAATAACTTTCTATATATTGCAATGCCTCTAATACTGACACATTAACACACCCTTTCTATAATTATTTTTAAAAGTGCTATTAATTATGCTTTCTAACGTTTATATTGCATTCTTTTATCTGCATTTGTACATCTAATTCTTTATTTAATAATTTACAATATTCCCAACCGTTCTTTTCAGTAAGAAAAGGACATACATGAGGATCTAAAATCTTATCTTTATTAATTCTAACCCCTGCATGACATCTATTAGTATTTTTAGGAATTACGAGACTTAATATTACTATTTTTATTTTGTTCATAAGGTTTCAAACTTTCTTTTAATAAAGATTTTTGATATTTTAAATAATTTAAAAGTATTCTTTTTATCTTTTCATCTATGACTAGTTGTTTTACAATTTGAATCGTGTTTTCACAAATATTTAATGAAGAAGTATTAACAGATATAAAATGTCCAATCATTAATGTATAATTAGCAATCGTTTCTCTTGCTATATCAGAATCACCAATTTCATATCCCATAAATTTAGCCCACTCGAGTTCTAATTGCTCGATAGCTTCTTTAATTGTCATTTTTTTATTCTTTGCCATAATTAATGTCTAACCCTCCTCGATAAAGTTCTTTTTCTAACAGCTCAATATGGAAAAGCATTTGAACTCTCAATTGTTCATCAATGTTATTGGATTCTAATATAATATCCCTTGTCTTTTTAGCAATATATCCTGCATTGTTTATTATTTCTGTTTTAAAATGAATCAATTTATCATTCATTTCAATAATATTTTTATATTGTTCTGTTAAACTATCAGAAATAGATATGTGCCTAATCCCTTGCTCGTCAATACAAGCTTCAACGTCTCCAGATGATATTTTTTCCCATGATGATTGGTATTTATTGTTGTCTTTATTAAATTTAAAATTTACTCCATAACAATTAATTTGTTTTTTGTGTTTCCAAAAATCTGTTATTTCTTTTTCTAATTTCTTTTTATCACTCGTTTCCATATTACTTAAATCTAAAATCACTTACGATTTTAGCAATCTCCCTTTTAGATTTTTGCTGATATCTTGCTGTTGTCTTTAAACTTTCATGACCAAATATATCTGCTATTGTTTGATTATCACTTATATATCCTGATATTTCTTTTCCGAGCAAATGTCTTAAAGCATGAGGATGTCCTTTATCTAAATCAACTCTTGCATATCCTGTGACTGTATGAACTTTCTTCCACATTGTCTTTCTTGTCATTGGTTTTCCCTTATTAACTGGTGATGGGAAGAGATATCCCTCTTTTATTTTGTTTTCTTTAGCATACTTTAGAATATCTCTTCTTAACCATGCTGGAAAAGGAACTTCATTGTATTTATTTTTAGAAAATATTTTAATATAAGATTCATTCCTCCTGGATTCAACAATATCTTCTATTTTTATTTCACATATTGCAGATACTCTCATTCCTGTATATGAAGCAATAAGTATGAAATAATAAGCGACTATATCGTGCTTCTTAGCTGCTCTCAATATTCTTTTATAATCAGATACACTTGGAACATTTTCTAAATAATGCTTTTCTTGTTTTCTTAATATTTTTATATTTAATTTGTCTTTATATCCAGCCCATATGAAATATTTGTTGATGATTACAACATATTTATTAACGTTAGAAACTTCAAACTTCAAATCATTTCTTAAATGCTCACGATAGTCTATATAATTTTCTTTTGTAATTGTTTTAATATTTTTTTCTTTTAAATAATCTAAATATTTATAAAGAGATGTTTTATATACACTGATAGTTGAATTAGTAAGTTCTAAATCTCTTAACTCTGTAATGAAATCATCAAGTCTATTTTCATATTCTTCTAAGTCCATATAATCACCCTCTTTTTATGTATTTTAGGTGGTAACAGTAGTCTATATTTTGTTACCTTATGTTAGTTCTTGTTTTTCCTTTATAATACCTTGTTAAAATGATGATTATTTTATAAAAATAGTTTTTAGGATTTTTGACCTATTTTTTTTGCTGCTTAATCATAAAAATAGGATTAGTTATTACTAAATCATCGATTGCTTCAAGTTCTCTTGAAAAACTTTCAAAATCCTTTGTCTCTTGTTGATATTCTAATATTAGATATCTTAGCATTCCTAAGTATTTAAAGAATTCTACATATTCTCTTTCTGACATTTTTTCTTTCTCCTTTGTTCCTTAAGTTTTTGCTTTTCATAATTTATAAATTGTCCTTGTGCTTTTGAATTCCAGGTAATTTTTCCTAACTTATTCTTTGCATTATACACTTTTTGTTTTTCTTTATATGACATATTTTTTAATTCTTCATCTGATGTATTAGCTAGTTCAACTATTTCTTCAAAACGTTCTTGTTTTTTACTTTTATAAGCCATTACTTTGTCCCTCCAATAACTTTATTTTTTTAATATGTGATACTTTAAAAAGTACAGAATGTGGATTTTCTAAAAAATAGTAATTTTTAGGTAAATATAGATTGTTATTGTATTTATATTTTTCTTCTCTTGTTTTATGTAGTTCTCCTCTAATAACATCACCATCAAATAATTTGATTTCTACTTTTTTCCCCAAAAATGATTCGATATATTGCCTATTCATTTTTTGTGTCCTCAATTTCGTGTTCTTCAATCCGAAATCCGTGTTCTTCATAATATGGTCTATTAGAGTATTTTCTTTTTTGTTTTTTTATTTCATTATTAAGAAATCTTTTTGCTTGTTCTTTGTTAACAAATACTTTTACTATCCATTCACGATAATCTTCGTATACGAACCCGTTGTCTTCAAATACTATATATACTTTCATTACTTATATCCCATTCCTTCGTATTCCCATAGCATTGTTCCTTTAGATTTTCCACATTTATAGCAAATATGTTCAATAGTATCTCCTTTTAAACTATGAAAATTATTATTCTTTTCTTCTCTAACAAAATAACCATATTCATGTCGACATAATAACTGACCTATTATACTTTTAAAATGAATCTCTATTGGTTCATACGGAAATCTTGTTAATAGATGAAATTTATATGTATATTTATCTGATTTTTTCATAATTAATCTCCTGATTATTTATTTTCGTTTTCCTCTTTTATTCTTTTTAGTTGTCTATCAATTTTAAACTTCATAACTTCTTTTATTTCTTCTGTTCTAATATTGTAATTAAGTTGAATTTGTTTTAACATTACCATCACATCTGCTATTTCCTCAATAACATGTTCTTTACGAGGGTCTTTATATTCTTTTTGCCCCATAAATTTATTAAAGCAATTACAAACACATCTACAAATATCTCCGATTGTATCGTCAAAAGAGTTTTTTTCATAATTTAAAATTGCTTCATTTAATTCAAATATTTCAGTTTGAAAATATTTTAATTGCTTTTTTATTCCATAATAATTAATTATTTTTCTAAGTTTTTGATTGGTTTTCACTTAATTTCACCTGTTTTTAAATCAATCTTCATCTGATTAGGATCTACATCAGGTTCAGGAAAATATTTTAATAGCTCTAATGGTGTATTAATTGGAATTTCATGTGTTTGCATATAATCCTGGATTAATTGTCTTGTCTCGTCCATATTCTTTTTTAGTTTAATTAGTTTCTTAATATTCTTTTCAATATAAATAGGTACTTTGAAATATTCAATATCTTTTTCGTCCATATTACTTTCTCCTCCAAATAGTTTTCAATCTGTAAAACCATAATGTCTTTACATACCTTTGTATTTTTACAATTTCTACCCATGGTACTTCACAATTTCTAAAATCAGAATCAAAATATAATCGATATTGATCTGGTTTATTAACATGGTTTACTTTGCCATGCTTATATGTGATGATATCTCCTTTTTGGATATCTCTAACTCTCATTATTTTCTTCCTCTTGTGATACTATTATTTTCTTAAATTGATGTAATTCACTCCACTCATCATATCTATACTCGTATCCTCTTTCTTCTGCATATTTAATAATTGATTCAGTTATTTTCATATCTTTATTTAATTGAAATAAATTTACATTATGGTTTATATAATTTTGAACTATTTGTTTTGTACTTGGTGTATTTAATATTTCCATATCTAATCCTCCTCTTCTAACCAATTTTTATATTTTTCAGTTCTTGTTTTTGGCTCTTTTTTATCTTTTATTAATTCTATTATTTTGTTAATTAAATTGTTTATCACTAGTAATGCAGCTATTGCTGTAATAAATTCGCCTACTCCCACTTGTTTACCTCTTTTCTTTTTAGTTTCTGTCTGATTCAACAACAATATTATCAACATATAACATCGCTGCTCTTCTGATAACTTGATAGTCTTTTACAGGTATTCCCTCTTTCAAATGAATATATAAAGTTTTATTAGGAACTGAATAAGTACAATAACACTTATAATACTTTTCAATTAGTTCCATAATTCTATAAAGTCCTATCATCTAATCTCCTTATCTGTACTTCCAATATTTTTCACATTTAGTATCTTCAAAGAATTCGTTTAATGGTAAATTTGAACATCTATAATCGTTATAAAAATCATTTATTTCATATATTGCAAATCCCATCATAGCAATTAATATGATTATTAAGAATATTGCTGCTAATTCAATTCCACTCGATAAGTCTTTTTCTAATTTATCCATATTTTTTACCTACTTTCTTTTCTTTGATTTTTTACTTGGATTATTTTCTTGTATCATCTCTTTAAGTATTTTTATTTTTTGTCTTGCTCTTTTAAGTTCAGTCTTTGTTTTTTCTAACTCTGCAGGTTCTTCAAGCTTTTCCATAAAAGTTTTATATAATTGTGATTCAATAACATTCCTTAAAGTTTCTACTTCATTCTTTAATGTATTTTTTTCTCGTAGTGTTTTGATGTATTTTAAGAAGAAAAATCCATGTTTTATTTCTAGGTTATCTTCTTTTTTGAACGCCATATTACACCTCTTTATTTAAAATATTACCTTCCCATTGTTTTATAAATTTGTTTTGTTCTTTAGTGGTTTCCATGTTGTTTTTAGTTCTTTTTTGAACTACTCTATTTTCTTTAACTTCTATTGTGACTAAGGAATGCTCTTTGTCACTTGATAATCTCATGAAATATATATCACATTCTCCATTGGCAATTTTTTTTGCATATGTTCTTACACAATTATTTTGTTGTGATGATTCATCAATTAAATCTTTATATGATTTAGCTGGGAATATAATATATTTTTTGTTTTCAAATATATTTTTACTTATTTTTTTGTATCTTCTAATAATTCCTCGTTTAATAGATTTATTCTCTTTATCTTTTACTTCTTTTAATCTTTTGTCGTGCTCTTCTTGAATGTTTTTAGGATAAAGAATATCTTTATCTTTTAGATCTAATTTTAATGTTTTACAAAATCCTAAATAATCTTCATATTCATAAGATAATTTATCGTTAAAGTCCGTTTTATCTGCTAAAGTCTTAAAATTGATATTGTATGTACTATATGTTTTGAGTTTTTCTTCACTTACATTTTTAAAAAGATTTACATACTTCATATCTTTTGTTTTTAAGTATGACAATGCTATTAGTTCATCAATATCTAAATTATTTTCTTGAATAAATGGTAAATAATCTTTTGTTAATCCTTTGAATCTTTCTTCAAACGTTTTCTTTCCTATAAATGTTTTAGGACATAATGCCAAGTTATAAAGCTTTAACTTTATCAACAGCTCCACAGAGGGATTATAATTTCTTAACATATAAATCAAATCAAAATACCCTACACGATTTGCTAATATCCAAAGTAAACTGTACTTAAGCTTTTTATTATCACTAAACATTTCTTCCAAATTGAACGGAAACCAAATAAATTGATTAGGTAAATAAGTATACCGATTTCGGAAATATCTCCACTCATTACTATACATTTTTCTAAATGAGATGTATGTTCCCCCAGGTGTACCTACTACATTATCGTTTACGATTTCGTCAACAAGGTTGAATTTAGAATCATAAATGCTTCTTCCGAATTCAAAGTAATAACTATTCTTATTATTGTTTTTCCAAACCGTACATAGACGAAATTGCCTTACCACATATAAATCATCTACTTTATCTAAAATTGCAATCTCGTCCTTAAATTCGTACGATTTAAGCCTATTAGATTTTACAATAAATTTATTATTACAATTAGGACATTTCAAATATTCATTAGCTTTAATATTTTTCTCTATAAAGTTCTTGTTACATAGAACACAAAAATATGTATAGTTATTATTTGATTCTCTTCCACCTTTTAAAATCAAACTATTTGAATTAATTCTAATATCAATAAATTCATTCCATCTATCAGGTAATTCTAAACTTTCATCTATTCTTTTAAATAATTCTCTATCTTTAATTTTGATATACATTATTCGATAAAATCAAAAAGTGTTAATTGTCCTTCTGACTTCCATTCTTTTTTCTTTTTAAGTTTTGGCTTAGGCTCTGTTTTAGGTATATCTTGTTTTTCTTCTTTTTCATTTTCTTGTTGTGCCTTTCGATAATCCCAACTATCATCTTTATCTTCAACTAATCCTAATGCTTCATTAGTTTCATCAAAATAATGAATAGCCCATCCGAACACTTCTTCATCGTCAACCATAATCATTTTTTCACATGTTTGTCTTTTTTCTCCTGCTTTATGATTTATATACTTAATCATTTGTTTAAGACTTTTTTCTTCATTCAAATATTTATCATTCATATCTTCCCTAGAACATAAATATTCAATAATTTTAATTAATGCTTTATCTTTAATATCTTGCGATAAAGTCTTAATTCTTTCTATTCCTTCTTTCATGATCTTCCACCCTATATTTTTATTTTTGCATTCTTCTATTAAAGCAATACAATTGCTACATAGAACTAAATCTTCATACCCCTTGCAATATGAATATTTATTGCACAAATCACATTTGTCTTTGAATTTAGACAAGCTCATTATCTTTCATGAAATCTTCAATATTTCTTAAAAGATTTTTTTGTTGTTCATAATTATCAACTTCTTGTTTAGTCTCTGCTTCTAATTCCTTTTTGAATATTTCATTCCTTGCTGTTCTAATGTAATTAAATAAATTCCAAATGTTAATGTGTTTTTGTTGCAATTGTTCTTTATATTCTTTTAATTCTTCTTTTAAGTGTTTATTAAATATCAATGTAAGTGTCGCTACTGTAAGTGATAATAAACTAACTATCAGTTCTATCGTTTCCAGTATTGTCATTTGCATTATCCTCATCAAATTGCTTTAATACTGCTTCTTCAAACATTGCTCTTGTTTCTTTTGTGATTGGATGAACAATATCAATAAAACTTCCTGTTGTTATTTCTCTACTTGGAAATGCTAAGAATCTTCCTCTTTCTTCATTTCCTTGAATAATTCTAATATCTCTAATAACTAAGCAATCATCTATAACAACTCTTGCTACTCCTAATAATTTTCCTCTTTCATCTGTAACTTTTTTTGTATTAATACTTGTAATTTTCATAATTTAAATTTTCCTTCCTTCTATTTCTTAGTATTTAATTCTAAAATATTTCTTTAATTCTTCTAATGTTGGATGCTTTTTGTCTTTAATATATTTCTTTCTTTCGGTAAGTAATTTACCTATGAAATCCAACATTTCTTTTTTCTCATTAATCAATTTGTGATTTTCTTTTGTTAGTCCACCAACTTTACATGCGTTTTTATGTCTTGCTTCTTCTTTCTCATCAAGTTGTTTATTTGCATCATCTAAAAGTATATTCACACATGTTAGTTCTGTATCTAAATCATCTGCTCTTTTGTTTGCTACAGAAACAGCTGATTCTAATTCTTCTATTTTCTTCTTAAATGCACTAATTTCTTCGGAACATTCTTTTTTTGTATTTGTTATGTCATTTAGAAGTTTAATTTTATCTTCATGTTCCTTTTCATAAAGTTTTTTGTACTTAAAAATTTTAAACATTCTATCTCCTTTCTAAAAAAAGTGTTGACAAATGATTTAAAAATCTTTAATATAACAAACCAAACCTTGCAGATATATTTTTTTCATTCGAGACTGTCATCGTTTAGCCAGTCCCATTCATCAATAACGGACAAATCAATTTTTGGATCTATATTATTTTCTGATTTGTTCCTTTGAGAAAGAGCAAGGCTTTTTATATTGGCTTCTTTTATAGCCTCTATAGTATCAAGCCCATCGCCTTTCCAGTTATTTAAAATGCCTTGAACATAAGACATTTTTTTATGTCCTTGAAAAACAGCTTGTTTAACAGCCTCTTTTAAAATATCTGCTTTTAATTCGTTATAGTTTCCTTCTTCATCAGACGACAACGAAGTAATCTTTTCGTATTCAACAGAAGATAAAGTTCTTCCAAAGCAATCTTCTATATAACTATATATATCTATATTCTTTGTAGTAGTTAATGAAGATAATTTATTATCTTTATTAACTACATTCTTATTATTCTTATATTCTTTTATTCTTATATTCTGTATAACGTCCGTATTACTTTCGTTGTTCGATTGTAATACGTTCGTATCTTCGTTTGTATATACGGTCGTATCACTTTCGTTTAATTGTCGTATCTTGTCCCATCTTTTTTTGATATTTTGAGAATTAACGATTGATTTAAGTTGCATATCGCTAATTCTTTCTAAAACCTTTTCAGAATAAAATCTGTTTTTATCTTTTTTGAATAATTCATAATTTTCTATGATGTCAAATAAAACCTCTTTTTCAATTCGTAATTCATAAGCTAGCATATCCATATCTTCATCTTTTGTTGAAAGATAGCCTTGATGTTCATATAGCATTTCAATTAAGCACCAATAGATTCCAATGCCAGCATATCCATGTTTAAATATAACTCTTTTAAGTTTTTCATTTTCTCTTGCTTTAAAGTCATGCTTGAAGTATGGTTTTTCTTTTTTGCGTTTCATGGCATCACCTCTCTTTTATTGCTTTTAAAAATCTGATATAATAAAGATGTAAGTTTCAAAGATAAACTTATATTTAAGAATTGTGACGGTATTGGTAAATTCACAATTCTTTTTTTATTCTTTATTGATATCACCAGAACATACTTTGAATCCATATGGGAAACCTTTACAAATATTTCCATTTTCTTTTATATATGTATCAGCAACTATAAGTCCTATAATGCTATAGATAATCCAGGTAATTAGAATAACAATTAATGTTATACCTACTACTTTCCTTATCCACTTCCAGTTGAATTTTAAATTATTCTTTTCCATATAACGTCTAACTTTCCCATATGTAAAACCAGTTGCTATTCCTACACATATACTTACAAGTAGATTCATAATTAATCTCCTATAAATTGTTTAAGTAATGGATCTTTTTGGTACAATTCATATACCAGTTTTGCTGTTCTATTAAATTGTGTTTTTTTATTATCAATATGTTCTTCGATATGTTTATCAATAAACTGTTTAACGTGATTCCATTGGTTAACATTTTCAAATGAATTCATAAATTCAAGAACTTTATCACCTAAATCATTAGGCAATATTACTTTAGTTTCTTCATTCATCAAGCTTCACCTCTCCTTTAATCTTAAATTCTTTTTTTACTAATCTTGTGGGAACTAACTTCATTCTTATTGTTTCAGGAACATAATACTTTTCTGTCCCATCTTTCATAATTTTTAATAAATAATTCATTGTTTCTCTTGCTCTTGGCTTAGATAATCCAAGAACTATTCCTAATTCCCTCTGATTCAAAAATTGCTTCTCCATATTTGCACCTCATTTGCGTATCGGTTAATTGTTAGAAACTTTCTAACTTTTGATTGAAAAAAAATAATCATGTGCTTCACTAATTGGAACATCAAGAATATTTAATATTTCTATAATTTCTTCTTGATTAAAGGTTCCTCGTTTAATTTTTTGAATAAAAGTTGGGGTTGCCATTTTGATTTTTTCAATAAAATTCTTTTGATTTCCAAACTTTTCTACTATTCTACTTTTTAATTTTGAGTAATCAAAAATTGACTCTTCTTCCACTTTCGTATCCTCCTCTCTATGTTAGAAACTTTCTAACTTGTTTTAAGTATAAATTATTTTTTTTAAAAATGCAATACTAAAAATTAACTTTTTCTAACTTTTATTATTTTTTTTCTAATTTTAATGATATAATAATTATTGGAGGAATGTATTATGAAAGAGGAATCTTTTGGAGAAAGACTAAAAAAGGCAATGCAAATAAGAAACATGAATGCTGCAACTCTATCAAGGAAAACAGGAATTAAACCTCCTATGATAAGTGAGTATTTATCAGGAAAATGCAATGCAAAACAAGATAAATTATATGTTCTAGCTAAAGAATTAGATGTAAATGAAGCATGGCTTATGGGGTTTGATGTATCTATTAGTCGTATCCCTGATGTTATGAGGAATGAAGAAAATAAAATTATACTAGAAAAAATTGAAAAGTTATCTAAAGAACAGAAAGAAATAATTATTAAAATGATTGATAATATGAAATAAGAGGT
>JAFTFU010000129.1 GCA_017458285.1 Clostridia bacterium
GTAATGTTTACTGCATTTGGAATTTGGAAACTTGTTGTAACGATTTTAAAACAAGTATAAAATTAAAGTAGTTATTAATATTTTAAAATAAATTTATAAACAATATAATAAAATAGGAGGGAAAAATAATGAATAAAAAAACTATAAAAATAGTATCTATAGTATTAGTAGCATTAATAGTAATGTTATCAATTAGTAGCTCAGTATTTGCTTTAAGTGCAGGGGATCTTACAGGAGGAAAGGTTGATACTTCAACTGAGACTACTGTAAAAAATGTTGCAAACAAAATAATTGGAGCAATGAGATTAGTTGGAACGGCAGCAGCAGTTATTATTTTGATGATTTTAGGATTTAAATACTTAATGGGAAGTGCGGAAGATAAAGCAGATTACAAAAAATCTATGATTCCTTACATAGTAGGTGCAATATGTATATTTTTAGCACCATGGATTGCTGGAGCAATATTAGGATTTGTTCAAGATGCAAATGCTTCTACTAAAGATGAAAAAGATGAAAAAGATGGTTCAACAGCAATTGTTGCAATGATAGATCAACAATAATAAAAAACATAATAAAAATGTCAAAAAAAATCGATAAATACTTTCATTTATCGATTTTTTTTGATATAATAGTAAGTAGGGAAAATGTAACGTACATAGGAGGAAAAATATGGGAACATATAATTTACCCAGAAATGTAAAAGGAGAAGGGAAAATTTTATTTATATTTTCAACAAAAGGCTTTATATGGACATGTGCATCAGCGGGAGTGGGAATATTTATTTATATGATATTATCAATATTTAAACTAAATTTTGTCGGAATAATAATAACTGGAATATTAGCACTTATAGGATATGTAGTAGGAAATGTAAAAATACCAGATAATAATTCACTAAATTTAACAAGAAAAGCTGGAGGAGAAGACATAGATAAAGCAATTTTAAGATACATAAAGTTTAAAAGTAACAAAAGAAAATTATACGTATATACAAAGGAGGACAAATAAATGAGTAATACTGAACAATTAACAAAGTTACTAACATATACACTTGTAAGTGTAATATCTCTACTATTCATTGTATTTATGGTTTTAGTTGTAGTGTGGCTAAAAAACAAAACTCAAGAAAATAATCAAAATCGCAAAAACGCAGAACCAACAAATGGAAATAAAAATACAAAGAAAACTAAATCATTAGGAGAAAATAAGCAATCAATTCATAAGTTTATGGAATTTGATACAGTAGACGACAATATGATAATACAAGATAATGGAAAAAGATATTTAATGGTTGTAGAATGTCAAGGAATAAACTACGATTTGATGTCTGGAGTGGAAAAAACTGGTGTTGAACAAGGATTTATACAATTTTTAAATACATTAAGAAATCCAATACAAATTTACATACAAACAAGATCAGTAAACTTAGAGCGTAGCATACAAACATACAAAGAAAAGTTAAAGAAAATTGAAGAAAAATTAAATAACATGAAAATAAGTTATCAACAAATGAAAGAAGATGGAGAGTTTTCAAGGGAAGAAATAGATAAAGCTTTTTTTGAGTACACTAAACAATTAAACTTATATGAGTATGGAAAAGATGTAATAAACAATACTGAAAGAATGAGTTTAAATACAAATATATTAAATAAAAAATACTATATTATTGTTCCATACTATTCATCAGAATTAGGAGCAAGTAACCTAGATAAAGAAGAAACACAAAACTTAGTATTTTCTGAATTGTATACTAGAGCACAATCTATAGTAGCATCAATTGCTGCTTGTGGGGTTAGAGGAAAAATCTTAAAATCAAACGAATTAATTGAACTATTATATATGGCATATAACAGAGATGAGGCAGAAGTATTTGGACTAGATAAGGCTTTAAAAGCTGGGTATGATGAAATGTATTCTACAGCACCTGATGTTTTAGATAAGAGAATGAGAGAATTGGACAAATTGATAGACGAAAAGGCAGTAGAAAAAGCAAGACAGAAATTAGATGAAGCATTAAGTGAAAAAGAACAAGCGGTAAAAGAAAAAGAAAAAAGTTTATATGATTTAATTGATGAATTTGCTACATTATACCTAGAAGAAAATGAAAAATTTGTAGGTAAAGATGTAATAGATAATGCTAAAGGAAAAATAGAAAAAGAGAAACAAGAGAGAATACAAAAAACAAAAGAAGGAGGTAACACAAAAAATGAAAAACCTAAATCAAACAGAGGAAGAAAACCTAAATCAACAACTAATAGCTGATGATGACAATATAGAAATACTAAAGAAACAGACTATTAAAGAATTGATTGCGCCTTCTGGAATTGATGCATCTGACATAGATCATTTGGAAATAATTTCCAGCGTAAAAAGATATGCAAGAAGTTTCTTTATATCTACCTTGCCAAGAATGTGTACATTCCCAGAACTATTTAGAGACATGTATTTCTTTGGAGATATAAATACATCTATATATATTAATCCTGTTCAAGAAGCAAGGTCACAAAATGAATTAAACAAACAAATAAATGAATTACAAACAGAAATAATTGTTGCTGAGGACAGAGGAAATATTAATAGATCAAGTATATTAGCACAAAAGAAAGCGGAAGCTGAAGAACTAAGAGATAGTATTGCAGCAGGATATAATAAACTTTATGAAGCTTCTGTAATATCAACAATATTTGCATATAACATGCAAGACTTAGAAAGAATGACTAAATTTCTAGCATCAGAAATGTCAAAAAATTTAGTTGGTGTAAAAACTGCATGGGCAATGCAAGAAAATGCATTTAAAAGTAACATACCATTAATGAGAGATGAAGTTAACAAAACACATACATTTGATAGACAATCAATGGCAACAGTATTTCCATTTACGGAATCAGAGGTTGGACATGAAACTGGGATACCACTTGGATTTAACAGACAAACTGGAACACCAATCATGTTTGATAATTTTCACAAGTCACTTACAAATTATAACATGGTAGTATTTGCAAAATCAGGTGCTGGTAAATCCGTAACAATGAAAACTTTAATTTCTCGTTCTTCTGTATTAATGGGAGTAGAAAGCTTAGCACTTGATGCGGAAGGTGAGTATTCAGTAGTTGCTGAATCACTTGGAGGAATAAATGTAGTTTTAGGACCTACATCAAAAACAGTTATAAACTTATTCGATATAGAAGTTGAAAATGTTAAAGACGAAATTACAGGAAGAGAAAGAACAATTTTAAATGTAGAAAATAAGGTTGAAGATGTTACGCAAAGTTTACTTACAATGGCAAGAGGAAGTACAAGAAGTAAAGAAGTAAATGAGCTTACAAAGCAAATTATAGCAGAAACTGTAGCAGAAGAATATAGAAGAGTTGGTATTACAAGTGACCCTAATAGTTTGTATGAAAATGGTGGTAATTTAAATAGACAAGGAAATTTATATCGTGGAAAAAAGAAAATGCCAACAATTGGTAGCTGGTATAAAAGAATTGTACAAAAAGCACAAGAAAATAAAAACGTTGACTATCAATTCCATTATAGTTATTTAGTAAAGGTTATGAAACAGTATGTAAGAGACTTTAATGGACAAATGGCATACTTTGACGGACAATCAACTTTTGAGTTACTTGAAGGAGCACCATTTATAAACTTAGATATTTCACAACTTGAAGAAAAATTTGCAAGACCACTTGCACAACAAATTTTGCTTACATGGATTTGGGAAAAATTTGTTAAGAAAAACAGTGAGGACAGAAAAAAAGCAGCACAAAAGAGAGTAATTGTAGATGAGGCTTGGATGTTGTTACCATTCCCAGAAGCAGTAGACTTTTTAAATACAATGGCTAGACGTGCACGTAAGAGAAATGTATCTTTAGCGGTAGTTTCACAAAGATTTCAAGACTTTTATGAGAAGCCTGAGGCTCAAGCTGTATTGACATCTTCAGATACAAAATTATTTTTAGCACAAGATAAATCAGAAATAAACTATTTAAAAGAAGTTTTTAAATTAAGCGAAGGAGAAGCAAACTTTTTAATAACTTGTACAGTAGGTCAAGGATTGCTAAAGGTTGGACAAGAATCAGCTATTTTGCAAATTACACCTACACAAAAAGAATTTGAATTTGTTGAAACAAATCTTAATAAGTTAGTAAAAAGCAGAAAGAGTAAAGAATTGCAAGGAGTATAGGAATGAATATTTTTATGAAAAAAGGTTTTATGAAGAAAATGGCAATTGTTTGTCTTTTTCTAGTAGTATTTAATTTCGTAGGAACTAATGTAGTATATGCAAAAGCAGCAGACGGTTGGGGAGGCAAATTAATGTCTGTATTTATGGAATTTATTGTTGGAGCTGCTGATGGTGTATACAATATAACGAATGGATTAATAATGGGAGATGAACTATTTGAAATTCATGGAATTATACCATTAGATACAAACAAAAAAACAAATAATTCAACTTGGGACAATATAAAAAATATAGCAGGATTTGTAATTGGATGGGCTTCAGGTTTTAATATTATTGTTGGAACAGGAAAGTTCATATGGGATGTACTTGGACCTACTCAAGAAGAAAAGATATTGGGACAAACTTATGCAGAAACTGGTGAAGATGGAAAAAAAGTTGTTTATACTTTATATGATAAGGATGATTTGCCGTCTATAATATATTTACCAATATTTAACTTGGATTTAGCTTCAATGTTCTCTGGAAAAATACTATTGTTTGATGTTAATTTCTTTGAAAACAAAGAAATTAAAGAACAAATATTTGAAGGCAAAAAAATATACTATTATACTGATAGAGATGCAAAAAAAGGAGAAAATGAAGAATATGATCCATCTTATTCAGGAAACTATATAACATCGAGCCAGAGTTCATCACAAATATTAAGAGGAGTTGTTTCATCTTGGTATTATAGACTTAGAAATCTTGCAGTAGCAGTTTCGATGATTGTATTATTATATATTGGAATAAGAATTTTGCTAAGTAGTGTTAATCCAGAATCAAAAGCTAAATATAAAACCCTGTTA
>JAFTFU010000130.1 GCA_017458285.1 Clostridia bacterium
ATAGTTGCCAAAATTATTAATACTATAACTGTTATAAGAAGTGCAATTAATGTTATTCCTTTTTGACTTTTTATATTTTTTTCTTTCTTTAGTTTTTCCATTTTTATATTTCCTTTCGAAAACTAACACAATTATTTATATATGTTTGGAAAATATTTTTCCTTTTGACTATTCTATTATACTACCATATCTCAATAATAGAATGTAATAACTTTTCATCTTCGCTTTTTATGGTTACAATATATTTGTCTTCTTTTTTTGTATATAAAGCCTTAACTTTTTCTCCTGGTTTTGTTTCTTTTTTATAAGTTATCCTTACATTTTCTAGTTGTTGAACATCTTGTATTTCAAGTGGTATAGCTTCATATGCTATGTCTAAATAATTTAAATTGTTTAAATGACCATTTATGTCCATATCTGTTTTTCTTGGCATATAATCTATTTTTGATATGCAGTCTTCTGGCTCTTTTAGTTTAGCAATTTCTTCTTTTGATATTACTTCTTTTTCTTCTTTTTCATATGCTGAATCAATTATATTGTTTGCTCTTTCTATGGAACCTTTTTCTATGTTCATCAAAACCCATTTGCTTGTTGCAATTGCAACTAATTCATCTTTTTCGTTATATACTTCAAATTCACGGTATGCATAGCATTTTTCCATTCCTTTTGACCATGTTTTTACTAATAATTCTTCTCCATAAACTGGTCTTTTTATTACTTTTAGTTTCCAGTCAAGTAGTAACCATACTAGCTTTGTTCTTGGTATATCTAGTATTCCATACCCTACTTTGTCTGAGTGCAAACATGCTAAATTTTCCATAAAGGATAATAACGCTTTATTTGTTACTTTGTTTCCTAATGTTATGTGTTTTATTCCTACTTTATATTTGTTTTCGAATATCATTTTTTACACTTCCTATTTTTTTACTAATTTTCGTATCCAGGTTTTTCAAGTAATTTAAACATGTTCTTTTTATATTCTTCTACACCTGGTTGATTAAATGGGTTTACTCCTAAAATCATTCCTGACATAGCGCATGCTTTTTCAAAGAAATAGATTAAATGACCTATTGCTTCTTCATCAATTTTTTCAACACTTATTACTATGTTTGGTACATCTCCTGATACGTGAGCTTTTATTGTTCCTTCCATAGCTTTTTTATTTACAAAATCTAAATCTTTATCTGCTAAATAGTTTAGTCCGTCTAAGTTTTCGTCATCAGCATTTATATTTATGTTTGCTTTTGGTTTTTCAATTCTTAATACTGTTTCAAATAGATTTCTTCTTCCTTGTTGGATATATTGTCCCATTGAATGTAAATCTGTTGTAAAGTCAACTCCTACAGGTAAAATTCCTTTGTTTTCTTTTCCTTCGCTTTCTCCATATAGTTGTTTCCACCATTCTGTGAAATAATGCATTTTTGGTTCGTAGTTTGCTAAAATTTCAGTATTTTTGTTTAATTTGTATAATATGTTTCTTGCTACTGCATATTGATAGCATTCGTTGTATTTTATATCACTATCTCCATATCTTAATTCTGCTGTTCTTGCACCTTCCATTAATTTGTCTATATCTATTCCTGCTACTGCTATTGGTAATAATCCAACTGCTGTTAAAACTGAATATCTTCCTCCAACATTGTCTGGTATTACAAATTGTTCGTATCCTTCTCTGTCTGCTAAAGTTTTTAATGCTCCTTTTTTCTTGTCTGTTGTTACATAAATTCTGCTTCTTGCTTCTTCAACTCCATATTTGCTTTCTATCATTTCTCTGAATATTCTAAATGCTATTGCTGGTTCTGTTGTTGTTCCAGATTTTGATATTACATTTATTGAGAAGTCTTTGTCTCCTATTGCTTCTATTAATTCGTTTATGTAATTTGGACTTAGGTTGTTTCCTGCATATAGAATATATGGGTGTTATCTTTCTTTTGATATCATGCTGTCAAATGAGCTTGTAAATAAATCTATTACCGCTCTTGCTCCTAAATATGAACCTCCTATACCTATTACTAATAATATGTCTGAATCGTTATTTATTCTTTTTGCTGCTTCTTTTACTCTTCTAAATTCGTCTTTGTCATAGTTTGTTGGTAAGTCCAGCCAACCTACAAAGTCGTTTTCATCTGCTGCTCTTCTGTGTAAATCTTTATGTATGTTTTCAACCTTTTCTTTGTATTCTCCTAATAGTTTTGGTGTAACACCACTTTCTTCTAAATTTAATTTAATTTCTAACATATTTATCTTCCTTTCCTTTAAATTTTTATCTTTATGTTTGAATTTCTTTTTTGACTATTATTTTTTTCTAATAACTGTACCTGTCTTTTGTGGTCATTTGTTTGAAAATCCTACGTAATCATTTTTTTAATTCATATATAATTGTTTTGTAATCAACTGCTTGTAAAATTGCGGTTCCCGATACTAATATATTTGCTCCTGCTTTTTTTACTCTCTCCGCTGTTGCTAAGTTAATTCCTCCGTCTGCTTCTATGTCTATATCATATTCGTTTTCTTCAATATATGTTTTTAATTTGCTTATTTTTTCTAACATATCTGTAATCATGGTTTGTCCGCCTTTTCCTGGCTCTACTGTCATTACTAACACCATGTGAACATATGGTATGTATTTGTATACTTCTTCTATTTTTGTATTTGGTTTTATGGCAATTCCGACTTTTATGTTACTTTCTTTAATTCTTTTTATTGTTTGAATTACTTCATTTTCGTCTTTACATGCTTCTAAATGAAAAGTTATTATGTTTGGTTGGATTGTTTCAAATACACTTATTGCTGTTTCTACGTCTTCTACCATTAAGTGTACGTCTAATGGCAAGTTTGATATTCTTTTTATATATTCTGAATATTCTCTCATTTTATTAAATGTATTTTTTTCAACAAATTTTCCGTCCATTACATCTATATGAAAATAATCTGTTTTTGATTTTTCTAATTTTAAAATTGTTTCTGCTTCATCTCCTTGTTGCATTGATAGAATTGATGTTGATACTTCTACCATTTGTGTTCCTCCTTTTCTTTTATTTCTTCATATATTTTGCAAAATCTTTCATAACGTTCTTTACTTATTATTCCTTCTTCAACTGCTTGTTTTATTCCGCAATTTTCTTCTTTTATATGTGTACATCCTACAAATTCGCATTTTGGTATTTGCTCTTTAAATTCTTTAAAATATTCTGCTAAATGGCTACTTTCTATTTCTGTTATTTCAAATGTTGAAAATCCTGGTGTGTCTGCTATATAAGTGTTTTCTTCCAACTGATATAATTTTACATCTGTTGTTGTGTTTTTTCCTCTTTGATTTTTTTTGCTAATTTCTCCTTCTAATGTTATATTTTCGTTAAATAATGCGTTTATCGTTGTAGATTTACCTACTCCTGAATTTCCTGCAAATACATTTACTTGATTTTTTAGTTTTTCTTTTAGTTTTTTTGCAGTTTCAGGAGCTTTTGCTGTTATTGGATATACTTCATATCCAATTTTTTTGTATGTTTCTTCTATTTGTTTATACGTGTCTTTTAAATCTATTTTGTTTATTATTATTATTGGATTTATTTTTAAGTATTCTGCATATGCAAGTTGCTTGTCTAACATAAGTAGGTCTGGCTTTGGAGACGTTGTTGATACTATTAATACTATTTGCGTTACATTTGCAATTTTTGGTCTTTTTATGTATGTTTTTCTTTCGTAAATTTGTGTTATTACTGCTTTGTTATTTTCTCCTTCTACAATTTCTATTTCGACCTCATCTCCAACAACTGGCTTTATTTCATCTTGTTTTAGCTTTCCTCTTGCTGTTGCTTCATACGTTTTTTCTTCAACTTTTATTTTGTATAAGTTTGATATATTTCCTATTATTTTGCCTTTCATTTTTTTGATTTTTATAGATTTCCTTTCTTTTTTTGGAATTTATTTTTTCTGTTGCAATCTTATCATTAATTTATTTGTTTTTCAAGTACTTTTTTATTTTTGTTTTTGGTTTTTTACTGATAGGTTAATATGTATTTTTTTATTTTTAACATTTTGTATGAGTAACGCACTTTTTCTGCCTTCTTAGACAAAATGTTGTTTTTTATAATTTAACATTTTCTACCAG
>JAFTFU010000131.1 GCA_017458285.1 Clostridia bacterium
AAATTCTATTTTTTAACATATGGAATTTACTTTTGGACATTCGAAATTTTGTCCAAGACTAAATTCCATATTGCTGGAATTTCATTCCAAGACTAAATTCCAGTTTTAAAACAAAACTGGAATTTAAAAATAAAATTAAATGGAAGAAAAATTTTTTCAAAATAGTATTGATTTTTTTGAAAATAATTACTATAATGTTTGTATGTAAAATGGGGTGAAAAAAATGAGAATTGGAAACCAAGGATCAAACAATGAAAGATATAAAATAATGACTTTAGATGATGAAAGAGGAATAGTAGATGCACTAAAAGTAATACTTGCGAAGCCTCAGTATGATATTGTGGGAGAAACAGACCCACTAAAGGCCTTAGAAATTTTAAAAAAAGATCATTTTGATTTATTAGTTGTGGACTTTATGATGATGCCTCTTCATGGAGATCAGGTAGTAGAAGAAGTTAGAAAATTTGATAGAACGATACATATAATATTACTTACCGGACATAAGGATTTGGCTCCACCGTTAGAAATGATACAAAGACTTGAAATACAAGGATATTGCGAAAAAAGCGAAAAGTTTGAACAATTAGTATTAATGGTAGAATCTGGAATAAAAGCAGTTGACCAAATGAGAGAAATTAGTAAAATGAATAAAAAATTAGAAAGCTCATATGTAGAAACAATAGAACTTATAAGACAAGCGGTTGAAGCTAAAGACCCTTATACAAGAGGACATTCTGACAGGGTTTCTGAATATTCCGTACTTATTGCTAAAAAATTAGGTCTATCAGAACAAGATATAGATACGATAAGAATTGGAGGATTATTCCATGATATTGGAAAAATAGGAGTGCCAGATGTAATACTAAGAAAAACAGAAAGACTTACCAATGAAGAATATGACGAAATAAAAAAACATCCTTCAACAGGAGCAAGTATTTTAGCTCAAGCTTCAATATTTCAAGACATTGTTCCAATAGTAAAACATCATCATGAAAGATTTGATGGTAATGGATATCCAGAAAAACTAGGTGGAGAAAATATACCATATTTTGCAAGAATCGCAGCTGTTGCTGATACATTTGATGCAATGACTTCAAGAAGAACATATAGAGATGCATTAAGCTTAGATATTGTAAAAGAAGAAATTAAAAAATGCAAAGGTTCTCAATTTGATCCACAAATTGCCGACGTATTTTTAGATATTTTAGAAAATGATTATGAAAAAATTCAGGAAATAAAAGAAAAATATGTAGGTTAATAACAAATATATTGAATATTAAGAATTTTAGATTAAAAACATTTATTTTTCTAAAAAACAAAAACTAGTGAAATATGAAGAGTCCCATTTTAAAAGGGATAACTTCATTTTCACTAGTTTTTTATATTAAAAACATTCATCTAAAACCTTAGAAAGGTACTTCATGCTAGTAATACTTTGTTCTAAAGTATTACCAGTTGAACCAACCTCGATAATGCAAGCAGCTTTACCAAGATGCTGATTATAGCGTGAATTTCGTAAAATAATAGGTTTAAAAAGGCCAGGGTAAAGTTCATTAGCTTTTTCTTGAACTTTAATTGCGAATTGCAAATTCTGAGCCCAATTTGGATGCCACAAACCGCTGCCATTTGTACCAATAACAAACATAAGCTGAGCTGCGTAGTCATCACCAATTTTTACTGTTGGAGCATAATCGCTTCTGCTACCAATTGCATCTCTATGTAAATCTATTATAACGTCGCAGTCTGTAGTTGAAAGTATGTTTTGAACGGTTGTTAAGGAACGATTATATGAACCTGTATAAGCAGGATAATCATGATATGTAGTATTATGTATTACATTATATCCAAAATCAGTCAAATATTTAGTAAGCTCATTTCCAACTCTTACTACTGAATAATTATTGTCAGTAGTTCTAAAATTTCCTGTAGGAGTATAAGGGTACGCTTCGCTTTGTGTGTAACTTTCACATGTATGTGTATGGAAAATTAATATATTATCAGTACTAATTTGGGGACTGCCAGAAAGTATGTCATTTGTTAATTCAAAATCAGTTTCATTTTTTATTTTTATAGATTTATACGTCGTATTGTAATTATCAGATAAAGGGTTTTGCGTTACAATTTCAGTTTTTATATCTGTTTGAATGCTTGAGCTTGACACAGTTTCTTCTGTAGTATTTTCATTTGAAGTGTCGTTTGTTAATGCTGTATCAATATTTGTAACTGTATTTGATGAATCATCTGATTTATCATCTGGAAAATTAAACATAGAGAGTTCAACCTTTAAAAATTTTTCTAAATATGAGTTTCCATTTAATAAGTTTTCATCAATATCTTTAGTAGCATTATTTGTCTCTTTTAAACCTGGTACAGTATCATCCAAACATATTGTGAGACTGCTTAAGTTAAATAAATTAATTGTATCAATTTCAGAAATGTTTTTTTTACCAGAAAAAAATTTGGTAATAAAAACAATAATTAGAATTACAATTGATATTTTAATAAAATATTTTACAATTTCTTTTCCGTTTATTACTGCAATATTAAACATTTTATAATCCTTTCCACTTGTCCTAATTTCTCTTTATATTATATGCTCGCATATTGCAATATATTCCTATGTAATTTTAAATTGTATATATTTTTTCGATTTTTCCTTTACAAGTCTCACTTAAAATAATTATTTTTTCAATTAAATTTTTACTAAATAATTCGCTGAGTTCTGGGTTCTTTTTTATTTCATCAATATTATTACCATGTAATGTAAAAATACCTTTTATTCCAGAACAAATTGCTGAATTTATAGCTTGTACATCATCTTTACTTCCAATTTCATCGCATGCAATTATCTGCGGTGCCATTGAACGAATTAACATTTTCATACCTACTGATTTTGAGCAATTTGTTATAACATCTGTCATTTGACCTACATCATTTTGTGGTACACCTTTATACATTGCAGCAATTTCGCATCTTTCATCTACGAGACCTATTGTTTTCGAAGATATTTTTGACGGAATGCCATTACTTAAATTTCTTATAATATCTCTTAAAATAGTTGTTTTACCACAACCCGGAGGAGAGATTATAAGTGTATTATATATATGGTTTTTATCAGTATTTATTATTTCGTTTAATACATTTATACTGCATCCTTTTTTCTCTCTTGCGATTCTAAAGTTTAAACTAGAAATATAATTTAAATTTATTATTTTGTTGTTTTCAACAACAGCACTTCCAGTTAGACCTATTCTATGGCCGCCTTTTATTGTTATAAAGCCTTCACTAATTTGTTTTTGATAAGAATAGATGGAGTTTTCACATATTTTCATAAAGATTTTTTCTATTTCTTCTGAATTTATTATATGTTTTAATATAAGTTTTTCCTGCGATATTTTTAAGACGATTGGTTTATTGTTTCTAATTCTTATTTCTTCTGTAATTTCGGCAATAGGCTGATTTATGTTTTGCATGATTTCAGAAATTATATTTTCTGGAAAGCAGTTTAAAACTTCTTTAAATTTATTCATTTTTATTAAGAGTCCTTTCTAAAATTAGGGTTAAGAAAATTTAAAAATTGTTTTCTCAATCTCGCAATTAGTTTGTCAAATATAATTAGATAGGAAAGAGTGTTTTGGCTTAATAACAAAAAAGAGTATGTGTGTTAAAATGAATTTTTATTTATGTTTGGGTATATTTAAAGTCATTTTAATTGCTACTCTTATTAGTTTCATTATTAAATTTTTATTTATTTAAAAATTTATTGGTATAAATATTTAATATGTTTAGAATTCTGCATTGTGATATACGTTCATAACATCATCTAATTCGTCAAGTCTTGAAGTTAATCTTTCCATTTTTTCTTGACCTTGTTCGTCTAATGCTACAGTTGTTGTTGGAACCATTTGAACTTCAGCTTCTAAGAATGATAATCCTTCAGCTTCTAATTTTTCAACAACTTGTGAGAAATCACTTGGAGAAGTTGTAATTTCATAAACTTCTTCAGAAGCTTCAAAATCTTCTGCTCCTGCATCTAGTGCTAACATCATTAATTCTTCTTCATCTTTATTTGCAGTTTCTCTTTCTATTACTATAACACCTTTTTTATTAAATAGGTAAGATACGCATCCACTTGTTCCTAAGTTTCCTCCAGCTTTGTCAAATACATGTCTTACATCAGCTGCAGTTCTGTTTCTGTTGTCTGTACTTGCTTCTACAATTACAGCAACTCCGTTTGGTCCGTATCCTTCATATACTATTTCTTCATAGTTTGCATTGCTTCCTTCTCCTGAAGCTTTTTTTATTGCATTATTTATTGTGTCGTTTGGCATATTTGCTGCTTTACATTTTGCAATTACATCTTTTAATTTTGAGTTTCCTGATGGATCTGGTCCACCTTGTTTTACTGCTATTAATAATTCTCTTCCTAATTTTGTGAATATTTTTCCTCTTGCTGCATCAGCTTTTCCTTTTTTTGCTTGTATGTTGTGCCATTTTGAATGTCCTGACATTTTTATTCCTCCTTTTTCTTTTCTTGCAGCCGTATATATTTGCTGCATTTTTACATTATATTTTTTATTATTTCCAAATAACGAAGCTATGCGGGTTTGCGGACACGTTTTTAAAACGATTACGCTCAAATTGTGCTAAAAATTCGTTCTTTATTTTAACATTTGTATAAATTATGTTTGTAAATTTTGATTTTACAATTTTAACTTGTATTATCTTATCACTTTTTTTTGTTTTTGTATAGGCTATTTGAAGATTTTTTTAGTTTTTCTTCGTTTTTTTATTTAAAATCACTTGTACAAATTTTGATAATTGTATTTTCTTTTTATATTTTTTCTACCGTATCACTAATTAGTTCTTTCTTTTTTATCACTGAACTTATCTTTCAATCTAAATGGATTCAATTCCACTTGTTTGGCATTTTATTAATTCCTTTTCTTTATATTCTATTTATTGTTCTAATAACTTGTCCAATAATAGTATAAAATATTATTATCTGTATCATAAACACCTATTTCATATCCTGTTGCATTTTCTTTAGTAATATTTTTCTTTTTATTTTCATCGTTTGTTCTACACACTAAATCATAATGATAATATCCATTTTTTATGGAAAGAACTTCTTCATTGTATTCAAAATTATCTAGTATATCGTCATCTAATTTCTTTTTACTCCATTCCGAAATTTGTTCTAGTGTTTCTATTATATCTTTTCCATTTTCTTCTGAAAATTTATATACGTAATAGTCTGTTCCATCTCCTTGTGGACCACTTCTTACATCATATATTTCTCTACTAATATAATTTCTAGTATCTAAATTCAAATCCTTATGATAATCTGTATGATTATTAAATACTCTATTTATATAATAATATAATTTTGCATTTTTTAAATCAAATATTGCCTGAGCATTATTTCCATTATAATAATATTAATCATCTCTGTCTTTAGGAATTCTTTCATCATCTTTTATTTCGGAAAATTCTCGCATTATGTATTCATAATACTTATTCCTATCCCATAAATTACTTGATTCTAATTGGTTTCTAAACTCTTCCATACAATCTGTATAATAATTTTTTAACTTATATACTTTATACTTTCCATCTAAAAAATCTTCTGTATATATTGTACAATATTCTATATCGTACTTACCTATTTCTAAACCAAGTTTTTTATAATCTTCATTGCTATTTACTGAAAAATATAGTTTAGTAATTTCTATTGATAAAAAACTAACAACCATACAAATTACTATTTCTAATACAATATATAAAACTATTTTTTTATTTTTCATATCATCATTCCTTTTTTTAATCAATTTTATAATTAGAAAAATTAAATTTTATTTTTACATCATATTTCTTTATAACTCCATATTCATAAGAAACAACTCCAAAATTGTTAAGCAATGTTGAAAAAACATCTGCAAGAATTTCTTCTTTATTATCGACATATTCTTTCAGGTCTTTAAATTCCGTAAAATCATATGTATCATTTATTTCTCCTTCTAAATTCCAAGTATTATCTTCATTTTTTATTGCTTTGACAAACATTGTAGCTTTATGTAACGAATATAGCAAATCTCCTCCTTCAAATTTAAGTAAAACTCCATCTTTTTCATAATCTTTTAAGTCAAACATACCAGTTTCACTTCCATATTTTTCTGTTAATTCTTTTATTGTATCCCTAAACACTACACTTTTCTTTAACAAATTATCTGTTATGCTGTCTTGTATTATCAAATCTTCTGGCTCTTTTCCAAATAGGGATAATGAATTACTTAATAGTCTTGCTGATAACTTTTTATCTTTTAGCATTCCACCAATAACCACAATTTGCCAAAATGTGTATTGCATTGAATAAAATACAGCATATGATATCGGATCCACTTTTTTACTTACATCAAATATAAAACTCATACTTTTTATAAAATTTTCTGCAATTTTTTCATCTATATCTTCCCAATTTATATTTTGAAACCCTTTTATGAGTTCATCAAATTTTTGTGTATAATTGAATAACTTATATATATCATTTAACGAAAAAGAAATTGTATCTACCATATTTTTTGAAAATACTGATATACTATTTATGTCCTTTAAGATTCCTTCTTTTATATCATCTAAAAATCCGTAATTCATTCTATTTAAATAATTTAAAGCTATGTATTTTTGTGCTAAAGCATATTTTTTGTTTTTACTAAGAAAAAATTTATGATTTTTCCATGCAATTTGCGTACATAAATATGATTCTTTATTCCATATAAATCTAGGTGGCTTTGAAAATTCTAATAATCCATATAGATTGTCTAGACAACCTCTTCCAAACATCGCATATTTATAATTGTATGGTTTATTGCATAATACACATCTTTTTTCATTTATAATATTATTATTTTCCATATCAATGTCTCCTATCTATCTTTTATTTATTACTTAATTTCCACATTATCATTGGATGCTTTTTTATTCTTTCTATTATTTCTTTATCTTCAAATATTAGTTCAGGCTCATAAATTCCTTTTTGGAACTTATTGTAAAATTCTTTTATATTATCATCAATTACTAAAATATTTTCTAAATATTCTCTAACATGCTGTTTCATTTCATCAACATCATTCTTTCTAGGATTTCTATCTTTTAGTGTTGGCAACAATTTTGACTTAATATCTTGCCTTTTTAATTTTTCAATATTCTCAATTTTCATATCTTTTAATTTATAATCATTAACTGCAATATATTCTAACATAAAGCATTGTTTCAATAATTTTTTCTCTTTATAATCAAATAAATCATATTTACTTAATGTATAAACATCGTATAAATCTCTAGCTGTAGTTCTACTTAACAAAGCACATAATTTTGCTGCATATATTTCTATTGGATGAATACAATGTATTGTTAAATGCTTGTCCTTAAATACATCTGTACTTACTTTTATTTTTTTAGTTTCTAAAATATGTACTCTATTCATATAGTTTATTTCTATTTTTATATTATCAGCATTTCCTTTTATATCAACATATTCTGCAACAATTGAATCTAATGCATATACATTTTTTGACTTTTCTATATTAATTTTATAATTATTCATATTTAAATAATTAACTAATAATTTATGTATATTTTCTCTTTCATTTATCATCTTATCTTTCATCAAGTTTTCGGTTAAATCTAAATCAATATCAACTGATAGTCTAGGAAAATTAAATACTGCTGTATTTATCGCTGTACCGCCTTTTAATGCTAGCAATCTATTTAATTTTTCATCATTATTAATCCATTCTAGAATTCGAATTAATTTCTCTACTTTTTCAAGTGTTGACTGAATAAATCCTGTTTCTTTAGAAACATTTTCTATATAAGTTTTATATTTTTCTACCAATATAATTCTTCTCCTTTATTTGTAAATATTTTAGGCACTATTAAATTCCATTCTTTTATATATTTGCTTTTCATTCTTTTGGTTTCTTCATTAAAATATAATTTTTTGTTTTCACATTTTTTTCTACATTCTTCTATTACATTTTGTTTTACCCCATAATGTTCTTTATATAGTTCTAAAAAAAATCCTACTTTTGCATATAATTTATTTGAATTATAGTATCCTAAATACTTTAGTATTTTCTCTCCATTTAGTCTACCCAATAATTCTAGGCACATTATTAATTCTTCATTTCCACCAGCCAATTCAGTTTTTTCTATACAGTCTATGAGAGTTCTTTCTTTATCTGTTATTCTAACTTTATCATCTTGTATTATTCCAAAATTATATTTGCTATTTATAAATTTGTATGATATACCCTCAAATTCAAAATTTGTAAATCTTTTTTTGGTTGAAACATATACTTCATAAAAAATCTGATTTTTAACTCCATAATATTCTAAAGCAGAATGATATGATATATATGCATCATCTTTTATTTTTGAAGCTATCATATATTGATCTGGAATTGTATTTTTAAATTCTATATTGCATACCACATATAAATTATGCTTTACTCTTTTTATATATCCAAATAATAGTAAATTTCTTATTATACTTTTGGCTGTATTTATATTTCCCGTTAAATTATATACATCTTCAACACTAAAGACTTTTAAGGTTAATATTTTCTCATATCTTTTCATTCTTATCACCACGTTTTTTGTATCAAAAGTGTTTCTTTTAGCACCTTTTTGTTACATTTTAACGCACCTTTTATGTTTTGTCAATGTTTTTTTCCGTTTTTTGTATTGAAGGTGTATGTTTTCAAATATTATTGGTATTTTCTAGGTAGGGAAGAAAAAAGTAACCTAAAAATTGGTTACATTTTTATAAATTTTTATTCATTTTTTTATCATATTTTATTTAATTTGTGTAGTGTTTTAAACAAATTTTTATCAAAATAATTGTTAAAGTAAACAAAACATGTTAAAATAGAAATGTATTATTATATAAAGTAGGAGAAAAATAGAAATTAATGGAAAATGACATATACTATTATAAGAAAAAGAGAGGAAAAAATAAAAAACAGGGAAGACATGCAAAACATGCTAAACACGCAATTGAAAAGGATAATAAATTAATTAATTTAAAAATGTTGATTTTGTTAATAGTTTTATGTGCAATAATTTTTGGAGTAATAAAAATTATTAATTATTCAAAAGAGAACATAAAAAATATAAATTTGATTAATTTATATAGAAAAATACATCCAATTGAAGAAGTTGGAAAAGTTAACAATTTTGAAAATTATAAAGATGAAATTGAAAAAGAGGCTTATTATATTAAAAGTGAAATATATGAAGAGTTAATTTTGCAGGCAGATTATACTCCTCCAGTAATAGAAAACATTCAAGAAAAAGATGTTTATTACATAAAGGTTAATAATAAAGCAAATGCCGTAACAATATATAAAAAAGATGAAAATGGAAAATTTACAATTCCATATAAAGCTATGATTTGTTCTACAGGAACAGCTACTCCTAAAAGTGGTGTTTATAACATATCAACCAAAAATCAATGGGGATATCTAAAAGGAGGAGTGTATGGACAATATTGTACTCGTATTGTTGGAAGCATTTTGTTCCATTCAGTTCCATATGTTTCTCAAAATAAAAATGATTTGGAATATTGGGAATACGATAAATTAGGAACAACAGCATCGGCAGGGTGTGTGAGATTAACTGTTGAAGATGCTTTATGGATATATACTAATTGTTTAGATGGTACTCAGGTTGAATTTTATTCTGATTCAAATCCAGGACCTCTTGGAAAACCCGAAGCACAAAAAATATCTGGAGAAAATAAAAATATTAGATGTTGGGATCCAACAGATCCAGACCAAGATAACCCATGGAATTTATAAGTTTAAAATTAAAAAAATACACATTTTTGTAGATAGTAGCCTAAAGATACTAAATTTAAACAAAATGTGTATTTTTTTATGTATATTATATATCTCGATTGAAATTACCATTTGTAAATTCTTTTCCCTCGAAGCGGTTGCCAGATTTAACAACTTCAATAATCTGGTTAATTTCATTAGGAGTTTCATCTAAAATATCAATTCTAGCATAATCACAACTAACAGAATTTATAGAAATAGAACTATTTTTACTATTAAAAATAGTAGTTACAGTATCTATATTATCTGGAACAATTCTAAAAAGTAGGCCCATTCTATCTTTTAAGTAATATAAATTCGAGTTTAAACATTTATGGGAGCAAGACTTATAACATTTATTTGTTTCACCAAGTAAGCAATAATTAGTATTCATAAGTGGTAATTTTCCATAAACTATAATTTCTGAATATTTATTTTCTAAATCTCCTTTTAAATATTCAATGCCACTAAGATAATCTTTAGAAAGTTCCGGAGAAAGTGTTACTGTAGAACAATTTAGCTCCGTAAAAGTTTTGCTATTATAAACATTTAAATTATAATTTGCAATTAAGTCATAGTCTGTATAATTTTTAAGTAACTCAAATTGTCCCATATTTGAAACCAAGAATCCTTTTATTTTAAAATCTTTTAAAATTCTTCCTATATTTTTATTAAATAAATTTATATAATTATTCCTCATAATGCAAGGGAAAAAGATATATGTATCCACAGTTAATGAAAGATTGTGGATAATGCTATCAAATTTTTTGCTAAAAAAGTATTTTAAAGGAATATAAATTCTATCTACTTTTGTTAGCATATCATAGTTATAATTTTCATTCAAAATATTTAATAGTAAAGATATCTTATTAGGTGTTTTTTTAGTTATTTCTGAATATTGTTCAGAAGTATTGCTTAAGACTTTGTTACGGCTTACATCACAAGTTGCGTCACAGGATGCACCACAAGTTACATCAGATATATTATTAAAGCAATAAGAGCTATCAGAAGTTCGTTTAAAATTTTTTAAAAATAAATCTTCATACTTTTCCAAAGCAGTTCTTCTTAACTCATTTAAGCTACTAATTTTAGAAATATATACACCATCTTGTAAATCAATAAAAAACTCATTAAAAGTAAAAGGTGTATTATTTGTTTTTGAAAGCTGAGAAATTATACGTTCTTTAGTTATAGGAGAAGATACAGCTTTTTCAGGAATAATTTCAGAAGTAATACTTATTGAATGATTTTTTTTATCAGAAATAGTAATACTTATAGGTTCATTTAATTTAACATTTAACCTGCAAGATAAGCCTATTCTTTTAAGTTCTTTTCCTGAAAAAGAATCTTTAACATCTTCTAAAAGCTGTTTGCTAGAAAGCTTATATATTTTATTTCCAACTTCAATATTGCCTTTCATCCTACCAATTGTAACTATATTTGGTGCTTCAACAGTTTTATGATTCTTATTATTTATCATAAGCTCAGAAACTGTATATGTAGAGTCTTCTTTAGAAGTTGCAATTGAGATTTTATCTCCAATTGAAATGTCATCTTTTAATTTTAAAGTTACATACCCTTTTTTATTATTAAAATTAGAAACAGTTCCTAAAAATATTCCCATGTTGTTTGGTTTTTCTTTAAAAATTAAGTTTCTATTTTCTTGCTCATGAAAATGACCGTTAGAAAACCCACCTCTATTAAATACTTGCATCAAATCTTTTTTATCTTGAGTATCAATTACAAAAGGTTTATTTTGTAATACCATATCTATATATTTTCTATAAATTCTAGTAACGGTTGCAACATATTCAGGGGTTTTCATTCTACCTTCAATTTTTAAGCAAGAAACTCCAGCTTTAATAAGATTAGGCAAATATTCTAATCCACATAAATCACGAGGGCTAAGTAAATATCCTTTATTAATTTCAGTTGAATTCTCTATTAAAGAATATGGAAGTCTACATGGTTGTGCACAACGACCACGATTTCCAGAACGCCCTCCTACCATACTTGAAAATAAACATTGTCCTGAATAAGAAATGCATAAAGCTCCATGTATAAAACATTCAATTTCTACATTAGAATTTTTGCATATATGTTCAATTTCTTTGTATGACAATTCTCTTGATAAAACAACTCTTTTAAAACCCAATTTTTCAAGTTTTTTTACGCCTTCTAAATTATGTACAGACATTTGTGTACTTGCATGAATTGCTAAGTCTGGAAACTCTTTTATCAAAACTTTTGCAAGACCCAAGTCTTGAACAATTATTGCATCTATTCCATATTCATATGCTTTTTTTGCAAGATTAAAAGCATCTTGAAATTCATCATTTTTAATTAATATATTTAAAGTAAGATTTGTTTTTACATTACGAAGTTTTGCATAGTTAATAGCTTCTTCTAATTCGTGCATATCAAAATTTTTTGCAGAGCTACGAGCACTAAACATATTTGCACCAAAATATACGCAATCTGCTCCATTTTGAACAGCAGCTTTTAAACATTCAAAATCACCAACAGGTGCTAATAATTCTACCATTTTAATTGTTATTCCTTTCCAATTTTATAATAATATTAATTTGATCCAAATCAAATATTTTGTTAATCGGACAAATTTATATACAACATTATACCATAAAATTTACAAAAAATATAAAAAATCCTTGTATAAATTTACCAAAATATATTATACTATAAAACGAGATGAAAAAATACATACGAGAAAGGATGAAATGAAAATGAAATACAAAAAGAAAGAAATAAAACAAGGAATAACATTACATTTAATAGACGCAAAAGGTTTCAAAACAAACCTAGTTGCGGTATTTTTAAGCACACCTCTTAAAAGAGAAAATGTAACATATAATGCAATGATATCTTCAGTATTAAGAAGAGGAAGCATGAAAATGCCTACACAGGAAGAAATAAGCAAAAACATGGAAGAAATGTATGGTGCAAGTTTTGACTGTGGAATAGATAAAACAGGGGATAACCACATATTAAGATTTTATCTTGAATCAATAAATGATAAATTTCTTCCAATACAAGAAGAAAAAATGATGAAAGCAAGTTTAGAAAAATTACTAGAAATAGTGTTTAACCCATTACTTGAAAATAATAGCTTTAAGAAAGAATATGTAGAACAAGAAAAGCTTAATGTAAAAAGAAAAATAGAAGCTAAAATAGATAACAAAGCAAGATACGCCTTAGAAAGATGCATGGAAGAAATATATAAAGACAAACCATATGGATTATATAGATTTGGATATATTGAAGATTTAGAACAAATAAATGAAAGCAACTTATATGAGCATTATAGAGATTTAATTAGCACTTGTAAAATAGATATATTTGTTTCAGGACCAATTGATGAACAAGAAAATGATATAGAAAAAATGATTGAGCAAAATGAAAGCCTTATTAATTTAAATGAAAGAACACCAGAATTTGTAAAAACATTAACACAGGAAAAAAATCAAATCCAAGAGAAAGCAATAACTGAGTCAATGGAAGTAACACAAGGAAAGCTTATGATAGGGTTAGATGTTAACTTAGAAGACAGCAAACAAAAATATGTAGCAAGTGTATATAATGGAATTTTAGGAGGATCAGCAACATCAAAATTATTCCAAGAAGTGCGTGAAAAAGCAAGTTTAGCATACACAGCAAGTTCAAGCTATTTTAGACATAAAGGAAATATTATGATTAATTGTGGAATAGAAATAAAAAATTATGATCAAGCATTGGAAATAATAAGAAAACAATTAGAAGACATAAAACAAGGAAATTTTTCTGATGAGGAAATAGAAAATAGCAAACAAGGAATTATTTCGGCAATAAAGGGAATTGAAGATGAACAAGATACTGAAATAACCTATTATTTTGGACAAGAATTAACAGGTGAGCAAATCTCAACTCAAGATTATATTAGATATATCCAAAATGTTTCAAGAGAAGATATTTTAAATATTGCAAAAAATATCTATGTTAATACTATTTATTTCTTAAAAGACTAAAAAATTACGAGAAAGGAACGCAAGAAAATGCAAGTAATAGAAAATTTAAATATTAAAGAAAAAGTATATATAGAAAAGCTAGAAAATGGAATGACTTTTATGTTTATTCCAAAAAATAATACACAAAAAAAGTATGTAATATGGGGAACACATTATGGTTCAAATGAAAGTAAATTTATTGTACCAGGAGAACAAGAGCCTATAGAAGTACCAAAAGGTGTTGCACATTTTTTGGAACACAAAATGTTTGAGCAAGAAAATGGAAGAAATAGTTTAGATGTACTAACTGCTTTAGGAGTAAATGCAAATGCTTATACAACAAATGACCATACAGCATATTTATTTGAGTGTACAGATAAGTTTTACGAAGCTTTAGATGAATTAATGGATTATGTGCAACATCCTTATTTTACAGATGAAAATGTCGAAAAAGAAAAAGGGATAATTGGTCAAGAAATAATGATGTATGATGATTATCCAGAATGGAAAGTTTATTTAAATGCGTTAGAAGCTATGTATCATAATCATCCTGTTAAATTAGATATTACAGGAACAATTGAAACTATAAGTCATATTGATAAAGATATTTTATACAAATGTTATAATACTTTTTACAACCCATCAAATATGGCACTAGTGGTATGTGGAGATTTCGAGCCAGAAGAAATTTTAAATGAAGTAAAAAGTAGATTGATTGATAAAAAATCAAATGGAGAAATTAAAAGAATTTATCCTGATGAACCTGCGGAAATTGTGCAAGAAAATATTAATCAAGAGATGGAAGTTAGTATGCCTTTATTTGCTATTGGAATTAAAGACAAACCAAATAAATCAATAGTTAAAAGAAGTTTGGCAATAGAAATTCTTTTAAACATGATAATCGGAAGAAGTTCTAAATTATATAAAAATATGTATAATGAAGGAATTTTATTTATACAACCAAGTCTTGAATATGAGTTTACTGAAAATTATGCACATATTTTAATTACTGGACAATCAACAAATCCTGAAAAATTAATGTCAGAATTTAAAAATACAGTAAGAGAATTGAAAGAAAATGGCATAAATTTAGATGATTTTGAAAGAATTAAGAAAATGATTTATGGTAATTTTGTAAAAGAATATAATGATGTAGAAGATACAGCGAGAATGTTTTTAGCTGATTTCTTTAAAGGAATAAATAGTTTCGAATATATTGATGAAATGAATAGTATTAATTTGGACTATACAAAACAAATTTTAGAAGAGGTTTTTGTAGAAAAAAATATGATATTATCAACAGTAAAAAGTTCGTCTAAAAATACACAGAATTAAGGGATTTTAAATAACTAAATAAAACAAAGTCGAAAAAGCAAGAAATATGTCGTTCAAAACTCCCTAAAATTCGATAAATTCGCTTGACGCTAAACAAAAAATGTGGTATTTATTAAATATACTTAAGAAAAAAATAATAGAAAAAGGAGAAAAGTTGTATGTTAGATGAAAAAATTTGTGAATTAAGAGATAAATTGAATGAATCTGTAATATCAGGAGAAGATTATGAAATTGTATATGATTTGAGTATTAAGCTAGATGCCTTAATTGCTGAATATTATAGTGCTGTTTGCCAATAAAATGTATATTAAATTTCTGGCTGAAAAATTTGTAAAATAACTATTGACACTTTGAAAAAATACAAATATAATCTAAGCAGATTTATATACAGGGAGCATGATAGTTGAAAAATTTTTTCAACTAGGGTTGTGCCTTGGGAAAGGAAGAAGAATGAAAAAGTATGTATCTGAATTTATTGGAACAGCCGTACTAGTATTATTCGGTTGTGGAACAGCTGCAATAACAGGAGGAATTTCCGGAATGTTGGGCATTTTAGGAATTGCATTAGCATTTGGATTATCTATAGTTGCAATGGCATATGTTATTGGAAATATATCAGGTTGCCACATTAATCCAGCAGTTTCTTTAGCTATGTTAATCTCAGGAAAAATGTCAGTTAAAGATTTTATATGCTATATAGTTGCTCAATGTTTAGGTGCAATATTAGGTATAGCTTTATTATACTTAATAATGGTTAATAGCGGACTTGATGTAGCAGTTCGAGGATTAGGAGCTAATGGATTTGACGCAAATTCTGCTGTAAACTTAAATATGGTAGGTGCAATCGTTGTTGAAATTATTTTAACATTCGTATTCATATATACAATATTAGGTGTTACATCTGATGAGAAAAAATCTTCAGTTGCAGGAATTGTAATTGGTTTAACTTTAGCTTTTGTACATATAATGGGAATTCCATTAACAGGTACTTCTGTAAACCCAGCAAGAAGCTTAGCACCGGCTATATTCTTAGGTGGAGAAGCTTTAAGACAAGTTTGGGTATTTATAGTAGGTCCATTTATAGGTTCAGCTTTAGCTGCATGTACATTTAAATTTTTAAATAAAGAATAATAAAAAAATCTCTGGACTTAACCGTGTCCAGGGATTTTTAAAAAAACGGTTCTATAATAAATGTTGGGGTGGTTAGAAACTACTTCAACATTTTTTTATGAGAAAAGTATTTTTTTTAAAACTAACATTTTTTATGAGAGAGACACTTTTACTGCTCTCTGAGACAAAATGTTAGTTTTTTATTTTTAACTTTAGCCACTAGCAGTTATTATTTCCAAAAAATATGTTTTTTAAATTTCGACATTTTTCTTCAGTTTAAAATTATAAAAAGAACTGGTAAAAAGTATATTTTCCAAAAAACAACATATAAATAGAAGTAGTACAACTAAAATTTATATGGAGGATTTTTTTATGATTGTATTAAATGGGAAAAAAATAATCACAGTAGCAACATGTTTATTTATAGCAATGTTAGTATTTACATTACACATAGGAAAGGATGATGTTGCAACAGTAGAGACCGTAACACTACCTGTAAGTGGAAAAGTAGTAGTTATAGACGCTGGACATGGAAAGCCAGATGAAGGAGCAGAAAGTTCAAAAGGAACAACAGAAGCACAGACAAATTTAGCAATAGCTTTAAAAGTACAAAATTTGTTAGAACAAAGTGGATGTACTGTAATATTAACACGTTCAGATGAAAATGCTATTTATGATATAGACAGCAAAACGCTAAGAGAAAAGAAAATATCAGATATACATAACAGAGTAAAAATAGGAAACGAAAGTCAAGCAGACATATTTGTTTCAATTCATTTAAACAAAATACCACAGCAACAATATGATGGTTGGCAAACATTTTACAAAGAAGGAAATAGTGACGGTCAAAAATTAGCTACATTAATTCAAAACAACTTAAATGAATCGATAGAAAAAGAAAATAAAAGAGTTCCAAAGCCTATAGAAAACATCTACATAATAAACCATGTAGAAATTCCAACTACAATAGTAGAATGTGGATTTTTATCAAATCCCGAGGAAGAACAAAAACTGTTAGAAGATAATTATCAAAACAAATTAGCATGGGGAATTTACAATGGAATAATAGATTATTTTTATGAAAAATAGAAAAAATATTACTACATCTAAAATTACAAAAGTGTTACAAAAATATTACAACTTTTTTACAAAAAAAATGATGTTATAGCATTGACTTTTTAGCAAATTCATTATATTATATTAAGGTGAAAAAAGCTAAATCCTAAGGAGGAGAAAAAATGGGAGAAGTTATCGTAATAACATCAGGAAAAGGTGGAGTTGGAAAAACAACAACAACAGCTAATTTAGGTTCAAGCTTAGCATTAGAAGGAAAAAAAGTTGTATTAATAGATACTGATATTGGACTACGTAATTTAGATGTAGTAATGGGATTAGAAAATAGAATAGTATATGATATAGTAGATGTTGTTGAAGAAAAATGCAAATTAAGACAAGCATTAATAAAAGATAAAAGATTCAAAGAATTATACTTATTACCTGCCGCACAAACAAGAGATAAAAGTGCTGTAAATGAAGAACAAATGAAAAATTTAACAAACAAATTAAAAGAAGAATTTGACTATATACTAGTAGACTGCCCAGCAGGAATAGAACAAGGATTTAAAAATGCAATAGCAGGAGCAGACCGTGCAATTGTAGTAACAACAGCAGAAATATCATCAATAAGAGATGCAGACAGAATAATAGGATTATTAGAAGCTGCTGAAATAAAAAATCCAGAATTAATAATAAATAGAATAAGACCCAACATGGTAAGAAAAGGGGAAATGATGGATGTAGATGATATAGTAGACTTATTATCTATAGATTTAATCGGTGTTGTACCAGATGATGAATACATCATTACTCAAACAAATAAAGGAGAGCCAGTAATTCAAAACAGAAAAGCACCTTCTGGTAAAGCATACTTAGAAATTGCAAAAAGAGTATTAGGTGAAAAAATTGAAGTTACAATACCAGGTAGAGAAAAAGGGTTCTTTGCAAAAATCAAACGAATATTTAACAAAAAATAAACAAAAGTTGGGGGTAATAGGAGAATGTGGGAAAGCATAATGAAACTTATAAGAAAAATCAAAAGAAAAGAAGAACAACCATCCAATTCTAAAGAAGCGGCAAAAGAAAGATTACATTTAGTACTAATGCAAGACAGAGCAAATGTATCAGCAGATTTCTTAGAATTGATGAAACAAGAAATAATAGAAGTAATAAAAAAATACATAGATGTAGATGAAGAATCAATAGATGTAAGACTTACAAATAAAGAAAATGGTGATGGAACAAAAGGAGCACCAGCATTATATGCAAACATACCAATATTAAATATAAAAGATGAAGTTAGACAACAAAGTAAGACTAACACAAACAAAAAAGAAGAAAATAAACAAGAAAAAATAGAAACAAAAATTGAAGAAAACAAAGAAGAAAAAACACAATTAGAAAATGAACAAAAACAAGAAAACAAAACAAACAGTGAACATGAAGAAGTAGTAAAAATTCAAACATCAGAAGAAAGTGGACAAGAATAAAATAAAAACAAAAGAGTGATATTATGAATAAAAGAATATTAAAAAACATGGAATGGTGGCTTGTGGTTTGGTGCATTGCACTATGTGTAATAGGCTTAATTGCTTTATTTTCTGCTACATCTGAAGCAGAATTTGATGAGTTTAACAAGCAAATTATATGGATAGGAGTAAGCATTGTTGCAATGGTAATTGTAATGATGATAGATTATAACTTTCTAGTAAAAATTTCCCCGATACTGTATCGGAATATTTTTAATACTATTAGTTGCAGTACTATTCACAACCCCAATAAATGGTGCAACAAGCTGGTTTTCGATAGGAAACTTTTTTGCGTTTCAACCAGCAGAATTTGCAAAAATAGTGGTAATATTATTTTTAGCATTTGGAATTTCAAAACTTCAAGAAAAAGGAAAAGAACAAATAAATAAACCACTTAAATTATTAGCAGCATTAATGATTGTTGCAGTTCCTTTGCTATTGATTATAAAACAACCAGATTATGGAACAGCTGCAGCGTATATTGTTGCTACTGCTATGATTTTATTTGCAGCAGGAATAAATAAAAGATATATAATTTGTACAATTTTGATAGTTGTAATCTCAGTGCCATTATTATATATGTATGTATTACCAAACCATGCTAAATCAAGGATTGAAGTATTTTTGAATCCAGAATCAGACCCTCGTGGAGCAGGATATAATATTATCCAATCAAAACTTGCGATAGGTGCTGGAAAATTAACAGGAATGGGAATTTTAAACGGAAATCAAACACAATTAGGATACTTATATCCGAAAACTACAGATTTTATTTTTTCTGTAATTGGAGAAGAAATGGGATTTATAATTTCGAGTGGAATTGTTGTTTTGTATGTGTTAATCATTAATAAAGCAATTTATATTGCTAAAACTGCTAAAGATGATGTGGGATCTTATATTGCAGTTGGTATTGCAGGAGTATTTTTGTTCCATATGATTGAAAATATTGGTATGACTATGGGATTACTTCCAATTACAGGTGTTCCACTATTGTTTTTAAGCTATGGCGGTAGCTCTATGATTACTAGTTTTATTTGTATAGGCCTACTACTTAGCATTAGCGGTAGAAGACAAAAGACCATTTTTGTGAAATAACACTTGACATAATGCAAAATTACAGATATAATAGGTATATGAAATTAGTGAGATGGGAGTGATATATAATGGTATGGCCAAGAAAAAATCCTAATAAAACAACACAAAAAAGAGCCACTTTTGCTGGACAATTGTATCATCCAGATGTAACCTCAGAAAAAGCATTAGTAGAAAGGCAAAAGAAAAGAATGGATGAGTTGATAAGCAAATTAACTGAATTAGAAAGTAATGAGAATATATCAAAAGATAATTTAAATAAAATAGAAGATATGATTAGTAAATTAAATTATGGAAAAGCAACGATTGATAGTAAGAATTGTCAAGAGGCAGTGTGGGCTCAATTGATTGAGAACGCTACTAAATTAACTCTTTTAGAAATTTCAAAGGGACAAGAAAAATAATATGAAAATCTCAAACATAAACTTAAAAAACAACTTAATATTAGCACCAATGGCAGGTATAACAGACCTGCCATTTCGAAGAATATGTGAAGAATATGAGCCAGGGTTAGTATGCACAGAAATGGTAAGCGCAAAAGCAATACTATACGGAGACGAAAAAACACAAAAATTATTAGAAACAACAGGAGAACCAAGGCCGATATCAATGCAAATATTCGGAAGTGACGAAGAATCTATGGGCTATGCAGCAAGAGAAGTAAGTAAAAAAGCAGACATATTAGACATAAATATGGGATGCCCTGCACCTAAAGTAGTAAAAAATGGAGACGGAAGTAAACTACTAACAGATTTAAACAAAGCAGAAAAAATAATAAAAGAAGTAGTTAAAAATTCATCTGTACCAGTAACAGTAAAATTCAGAAAAGGATGGAATGAAGAAAACATAGTTGCAGTAGAACTTGCACAAATTGCTGAAAATGCAGGAGTATCTGCAATAACAATACATGGAAGAACAAGAGCGGAATTTTACAGTGGAAGGGCAGATTTAGACATAATAAAAAAAGTAAAAGAAGCGGTAAAAATACCCGTAATAGGTAATGGAGATGTAGTTGACGAAGAATCAGCGAAAAGAATGCTTGAATACACAGAAGTAGACGGAATAATGATAGGAAGAGGAGCAATGGGAAATCCATGGATATTTAAGCAAATAAACCATTATTTAAAAACAGGCGAAAAAATTGCTCCACCCTCAAATAAAGAAAAATTTGAAATTATGAAAAAACATATTGACTTAGCAGTTGAAACAAAAGGCGAAATTATTGCAATCAAAGAAATGAGAAAACATTTAGCTTGTTACATAAAAAATATGGAAAATGCAAGTAAAATAAGAGTAGAAATTAATAAAATTGATACATATAAAGAATTAATTAAATATTTAGAAAAACAATTTAATGTTATTTAACCGCATAAAAATTCTATACAATGAATATATTTGTTGTATAGAATTTTTTTTTGAGCGTGGTTGGAAAATAAGTGTATGATAGAGTAGTTAAGCAAAAATATATTTCCAACAACATTTTAAGCAAGAGAGGAGTGAAAATAAAATGAACGTGAAAACTAAACATCACAATCACAATAAAACTAAATATCAAAATAATAACAAAAAAATAGATAAAAAAGTATTAATTATAATAGTAGTATTGATATTAATTGCGATTTTGATTTTATGTTGTGTATTTTACAAAAGAACGGATAAAGTCTTTAAAAATGGGAATAATAAAACTAGTCAAGAAATTGTAGATTATATCTTAAATATAAATTCATATGAAGTAACAGCTACAATTCAAGTAACTAGTAACAAAAATGAGAACAAATATATATTAAAACAAGAATATGTAAGTCCAGATGTAACAACACAAGAAGTAATAGAACCAAGCAATATTGCCGGAATAAAAATAATAAATGACGGTACTAGCTTAAAACTTGAAAACAGTCAACTTAATTTAATAACAATGTTTGACAATTATACTTACTTAGGAGACAATTGCTTAGATTTAATATCATTTATAAATGATTACAAGCAATCAGAAAAATCTCAAATGATAGAAGAAGAAACACAAATAATAATGAAAACAGAAAGCAGGAGTGTAAACCAATACACTAAACAAGAAGTATTATACATAGATAAAGAAACTGCAATGCCTACAAAATTAGAAATAAAAGATGATAACGAAAACACTAGAGTGTACATATTATATAATGAGGTAAAGATTAACGGCACAACTAAAGAAAATGTGCTAGCCTTTGAATTATATAATAGCTTAAGTAGTATATAAACACAAACGGAAAAGCTTTACTTCAAACTAAAAAAGATATTAATAGACAAACTTGCAAAGGAGCTAAGATTTTTATATAAAAATATACTTTAAGATAAAAGTCTAATCTCCTAAAATTAAAAGTTTGGGAGTGAAGTAAATGGTAGTAAAAAGAGGAGATATGTTTTATGCAGATTTAAGTCCAGTTATAGGTTCAGAGCAAGGGGGAATAAGACCAGTTTTAATAATACAAAATGATTTAGGAAATAAATTTAGTCCAACAGTAATTGCAGCTGCAATTACATCACAAACAAATAAAACTAAGTTACCAACTCATATAGAATTAGGAGAGAACACAAGTGGACTTAAAAGTAATTCAGTTGTACTAACAGAACAAATTCGCACAATAGATAAAAGTAGATTAAAAGAAAAAATAGGTCATATTGATGACACATCTATTATTGACAAAGTAAACAATGCACTGGGAGTAAGCTTTGGATTATAATATTAAAATATATAAAAATAATGAAGTTGCTAAATTAAAATAAACCCAAATTATTAAACTTTTCGTATAATAATTTGGGCTTGTTACATATAAGTAATTTCATTTTTTTGTTTAGATTTTTCCTAAAGCAATAGAAATATTTTTATTAATTTTATTTCGTGTAATATTTAAAGTAACTATATCACCGGGAGCTTTAGTATATATATAAGATTTAAAATCATTCATAGTATTTAAAGTAATTCCATCGATTGAATTGATTATATCTCCAACAGCTAAGTCAGTAGAAGAAGCGGGACCTGTAGGATTAATTTGAACTACATATATACCAGAGGAAAAATTAGTATATGAAGAAGAAAGATAAGGTAAAACGTTGGTATCATATGCAAGAATTCCAACTTGAGCTTCTTCAAAAGTGCCAGTATTTTTAAAACTATCAATTACAGGTTTTACAACATTAATTGGAACTGCAAAGCCAATTCCTTCAGCAGAAGAAATTTTTACGGTATTAATTCCTATAACTGAGCCATCAGGTAAAATAAGAGGGCCGCCACTATTACCGGGATTTATAGTTGCATCTGTTTGAATTAAATCTGTCATATAACTAGAAGATTCGTCTTCATCAAGTTTAATAGTTCTATTAGTTCCACTAATTATTCCAGAAGTTACAGTTCTTCTAAATTCATATCCAATTGGATTTCCTATTGCATAAACAGTTTGTCCAATCCTAATACTACTTGAATTACCTAAAGTAGCAAAAGGTAAATTGTTAGCATTTATTTTACAGATAGATAAATCCAAATCTGTATCTGACCATAAAACTTTTGCATCATAAACGTTACCATTATCCAAAGTTACATAGCAAGAACTAAACTTTTCTCCAGTAACATGACTATTACTTAAAATATAGCCGTTTTCTGAAACCAAAATTCCAGTTCCAATACCTAATTCGGAAGAAAAGTTATATGAAAAAATTGAACTTGAATTATTTTTTAATTTAGAAATTCCAACTACATAATTTGAAGCATTTTCAAGTATATCAGCCAAACTTAAGCTATTTTGCTCAATAGCTTCCACAGTTGGAATATTAATTGTGGAATTAAGCTTTGATGTTTCATAGGAAGTATAATTTAAATTATCAGGAGTTACAAAATGAATATAAAAATAACATAAACAAAAATAAAGTATAAAAATAAGACTTGCAAATAAAAAGAATAGTTTTAATTTTGAAAACTTTTTCATGGAAACCTCCTAAAATATTAATATATAAATATTATTAACTTTTAATAATATTTATAAACCCAAAACTTCTTTCAAAAGTTTAAAATAATCAATAGAAAACCTTAAAAATTGCCTAAAATTTGCAAAATTCATAAAACAATCTATAAAATATACAAAAAATTACAGAAAATTTATAAAATAATTGAAAATTATATAAAAAATGGTATAATAATATTGTTGAAAGGAGTAGATTCAAGATGAGTATAGACAAAGAGTTCGAATTAACTTACCCACAAAAAAGTATTTGGGTAACAGAACAATATTTTAATGGAACGAACATCAACAACATATTTGCTACTTTAACAATAAAAAGGGATGTTAATTTAGAAAGATTAAAAAAATCAATAAATATATTTTTAAAAAATAATAAAAGCTTTGGATTAAATTTTAAAATGAAAGATGGACGATTAGTTCAGTATTTTACAGAGTTTGAAGAACTTGATTTTGAAGTTTTTTATTTAAAAGATTATGATGAAGTAAAGAAAAAAGCTATAGAGCTGTCTAAAAAGCCTTTTGACATTTTTGGGAAAAAATTATTTGATTATAAATTATTTAAATTAGAAAATGGATATGGTGGAGTTATAGGTCTGGCACATCATATTATTTCTGATGCAGCTACGTTTTCATTAATGCCAGCGGAATTTGTAGATAATTATTCTAAGTTAGAAAATAATGAAGAAATTACATATAAAGATTATTCATATGAAGATTATATTATAGAGGAAGAACAATATAAAAATAGCGAGAAATTCCTAAAAGATAAAGAATACTGGGAAAAAATTTATGAAACAATTCCAGAAGTTGCTACAATTCCTAGTATGAAAAATAAAACTAATACTAATACAGAATTATCTTGCGAAGCTTCAAGAGAAGAATATATTTTAGAAAAAGAAATGTTAGAAAAAATCTCTGAATTCTGTAAAAAGAATAAAATTTCTAACTTTAATTTCTTTATGGCAGTATATGCTATTTATTTAGGAAGAGTAAGCAATTTGAGAGATTTTGTAATTGGAACTCCTATTTTAAATAGAACAAATTTTAAAGAAAAACATACAACAGGAATGTTCATAAATACAGCACCATTACGAATAAAAATAGAGGATAATATAGATTTTGTATCTTTTGCAAAACAAATTGCACAAAGTTCTTTAAGTATGCTTAGATATCAAAAATATCCATATCAAATGTTATTAGAAAATTTAAGAAAAAAAGACAATACCATTCCGTCATTATTTGATTTTATGTTATCTTATCAAGTAACAAAAGCTAATGATAGAACATCGGAATTGCCTTGCGAAGTTGAATGGCTTCCTACTTCTTCTATTTCTGATAGTATGTATGTTCATTTACATGATAATAATGATACAGGAACTTTGCATGTTGATTATGATTATCAAATTGACAAATATTGTAAAGAAGATGTACAAAACATGCATAACAGAATTTTGCATATTATTAACCAAGTTCTTAGCAAAGAAAATTGCTTAGAAAAAGATGTTGAAATTGTTACAGAAGAAGAAAAAAATAAAATTCTATATGAATTTAATGATACTAAAACAGATTATCCAAAGAATAAAACGGTTGTAGATTTGTTTGAAGAACAAGTTGAAAAAACTCCTGATAATATTGCTGTTTGTTGTGGTACTGAGAAGCTTACTTATAGAGAATTAAATGAGAAAGCTAATGCTTTGGCTTGGTATTTGAAAGAGCAAGGAGTTGAAAGGAGAGAACCAATCCCTGTATTATTAAATAGAAAAATCAATCTAATAATTTCAATAATTGCAATATTAAAAATAGGAGCAATATATTTACCTATAGATGTTGAGGCACCAGAAGAGAGGGTAAAATATATAGTTAAAAATAGTAATGCTAAAGTACTATTAATGGAAAATAGAGACGAAGTAAGTGTAGAAAATATAAATAGAATTGATGTAAATAAAATTGAAATTGACAAGTATTCAAAAGAAAATACAAATACTCCAATAGAAGTAAACGATACCATTTATATAATTTACACTTCAGGTTCCACTGGGGAACCTAAAGGAGTAGAAATTTCTGGACAAAATTTAAACAACTTTATACATTCATTTACAAGAAAATTTGGTGGTATAAAGCAACAAGATAGATGCTTATCAACCACAAATGTCGCTTTTGACGTTAGTATTTTTGAAACTTTTATAACGCTATTAAATGGGGCACAATTATTTTTATATGAAGAAAATACTATAAAGGATATTTTTAAATATTGTAAAAGTATTGAGGAAAATAAAATAACTTTACTATACATACCACCTAATATTTTAGAAGAAGTATATAAAATATTATCAAAAAATAAGAAAACAATAATTAATAAATTGTTGATAGGAGTAGAGCCTATTAAAAGTAGCATAATTGAAAAATATTATGAATTAAATGAAAATATGACAATTATAAATGCATATGGACCAACAGAAACAACAATATGTGCAACTGCAAATATTTTAAATAAACAAGCTATAAGACAGTATAATATTATTCCAATTGGAAAACCAATAGACAATGTAAAAACGTTAGTTTTAGATAAAAGTTCAAAGCTTGTGCCAATTGGAATACAAGGCGAGTTATACATACAAGGAGAGTGTATAGGAAATGGATATTTAAATAATCCTGAAAAAAACAGAAAAAGCTTTATTAGTAATATAGAATATTTTGAAAATGAAATTGCGTACAAAACAGGAGATATTGTAAAATGGAATTATGATGGTACAATTAGTTATATTGGAAGAAAAGATAATCAAGTGAAAATAAATGGGCATAGAATAGAATTGGGAGAAATTGAAAATAGTATATACCAATACCCTAATATAAGTAAAGTTGTAGTTATCGTAGATGAAAAACAAAAAATGTATGCATATTTTACAGCAAAAGAGAAAATTGACATAGAAGATTTAAAGTCATATTTAAAGAATAAGTTATTAAGTTATTTTGTCCCACAATTTTTTATGCAAATAGAAAAATTTAAAATAACTTCAAATGGAAAAATAGATAAAAAATGGTTATTAACAAATAGAATAAAAAAAGTAAAAGAAATGGTATTTCCAAAAAATGAGATAGAAAGTAAACTTAAACAAATTTTTGAAAAAATTCTAGCTCAAGAAAATATAAGTACTAAAGATAACTTTTTTGAATTAGGAGGAGATTCTCTTTCTGCAATAAAATTATCAACTAAGATATTTGATGAATTTAAAATTCAAATTGGTATAAAACATATTTTTGATAATGCGACTATTGAGCAATTGGCAAAATTGATAGAAGGTGTTGAAAAAAACAATATACAAAAGGAAAATATCCCAATTGCAGAAGAAAAAGAATATTATCCATTGTCTTCTGCACAAAAAAGAATTTATTATAATTCTAAAATGATAGGAGAGGATAACACAGTATATAACATACCTGGTGCCATAATAATTGATGAAAAAATAGATAAAGAAAAGGTAGAGAATATATTTAAAAAAATAATAAAAAGACATAGTGTATTAAGGACATCATTTATATTAAAAGATAATAATGTTGTGCAAAAAATTGAAAGTAATTACAATATAGTAATACCTGTTTTTGAAAGCAAAGAAAGTGAAATGCAAAATATTATAAATTCTTTTTCTAAACCATTTAAATTAGACAAAGCTCCTCTTATCAGAGTAGAAATGTATTATATGGATAATAAAAAAACATTATTGCTATTTGAGTCGCATCATATAGTAATGGATGGAACAGCATTAAATAATTTAATAATTGAATTTAATAGATTATATAATGGAGAAACTTTAAAGGATATTCCAATACAATATAAGGATTATGCTGTTTGGGAAAACAAGTTTAACGAAAGTGAAAAAATAAAGAAATACCAAAATTACTGGACAAATAAGTTCAAAAATTCTGAATTGACACAAATAAATTTACCATATGATTATAAGGTACCTGCAACTAGAAGTTATAAGGGAAGAAGGATTACAAAGGTATTAGAAGAAGAGCAATTTAAAAAAATTGAAAATTTTGCAAAAAAATATCATATGTCACCTTATATGTTTTTTATAGCTACATTTTTTATTTTATTATATAAATATACTGGACAAGAGGAAATAAATATTGGAAGTCCTATTACTAATAGAAATATGAATGAAACCAAAAGAATGATTGGGATGTTCGTAAATAACATAGTAATAAAAGGAAATCTAAACCAAGAAGAAACATTTAAGGAATTTGCTGGAAAGATAAAAAATCAAGTATTAGAAGATTTATCTAATCAGCCATATCCATACGACCTTTTGGTAAAAGAATTGGGAATTACCGGAGATAATTTAAGAAATCCATTATTTGATGTAATGTTTACATATCAAAACAATGAAGAAAATGTTATCAAGTTAGGTAATAAAGAAAGCAAAATTATAGAAATAAATCCTAATATTTCTAAGTTTAATTTATCATTAGAAGTAAAACCAAAAGTAAATACAATTAATATTGAATATTGTACAGACCTATTTAAAGAAACTACTATTGAAAGATTGTTTGAACATTACATGAATACAATTTATTTCATTATGAATGATATCAATACTAAAATAAAAGATATTTCTATTATTTCTGAAAAAGAAAAAAACAGAATTTTATATGAATTTAATGACACTAAAATGGATTATCCAAGAGAAAAAACAATAACTCAATTGTTTGAAGAACAAGTAGAGAAAACTCCAGATAACGTGGCTGTTGTTTTTCAAGACAAAAAGCTAACTTATAAAGAATTAAATGAAAAATCTAATATGTTGGCTAAAAAAATTGAAGATTTAGGAATTAAAAATGGAGATGTAGTTGGAATTAATATGAATAGAAGTCCGGAGTTAATTGTGGCTATTGTAGCTACATTAAAAGTCGGAGCTGTTTATATGCCAATGTATGTAGGGTATCCAAATGAAAGATTAGAATATATGCTTGAAAATAGTAAAGCTAAATTGTTAATATATAAACAAGAAAATGTCAAAACATTCAATGAAATTAAATTGCGTCTAAATAATTACAATAATTTAGACGATTTAGAGAATTTTAAAATTAATGAACATATTAATTGTGATGATGTAGCGTATATAATTTATACCTCTGGTTCTACTGGTAAACCTAAAGGGGTGCAAGTAACTCATAAAAATTTAATTAATTTTGTTTATGCATTTAAAGAATATTATAATGGTGAAATTGATACACGTGATAATTTTTTAGCTACAACTAATATATCATTTGATGTTAGCATATGGGAAATATTTTTACCGTTACTTAGTGGAGCAACATTAGTGCTATATGAAGAAGAAATAATTCAGGACATTGTAAAATATGCGAATTCTATAATAAAAAATGAAATTACTGCATTATATATACCACCTAATATTTTGAAAGAAGTATATACATTAATAAAAAAAGAACCTAATATTAAAATAAGTAAAATGTTGGTAGGAGTAGAACCTATAAAAAAGGAAGTATTAAATAAATATTTCTATCTAAATGAAAACTTAATAATTATAAATGGATATGGACCAACTGAAACTACAATATGCTGTACAGCTTTAAAATATGAAAAATCTACATATAATGAATTTGAAACAGTGTCTATTGGACATCCATTAAAAAATGATAATATATATATATTAAGTAATGATAAAAATGTACAACCAGTTGGAATACCAGGAGAAATATATGTTACAGGAGATGGTATATCTAAAGGCTATATAAATAGAAATGATGAAAATGAGAAAAATTTTCTACCTAATATATTAGATGACAAAAGTAAAAAAATGTATAAAACAGGAGATATAGCAAAATGGAATGAATATGGGGAAATAGAATTTATTGGAAGAAGAGACAATCAGATAAAAATTTCAGGATATAGAATAGAATTAGATGAAATTAATAAAACGGTACAAAAATATCCAAATATTATAAAAAGTTATACTATTACTAATGAGCTAAGAGGTAAAAAGAGCATAATAACATATTATACTGCAGACAAAACCATATTAAAGAAAGATATAATTAATTATTTAAAAAATAAGCTACCAAGATATATGGTACCAAGTTTTATAATACAATTACAAAGCTTTCCATTAACAGAAAATGGAAAGATAGATAAATCTAAACTTCCAGGTGTTACGGCAGAAGAAGTTCAATATATTAAGCCTAGAGATAAATTTGAAGAAAATGTTGCTAATATATTTAAAAATATATTTTCGATTGATACAGTTGGTATAGATGACAATTTCTTTGAATTAGGAGGAGATTCATTAATTGCAATAAAATTTCAAATAGAAGCTTTGAAAAATGGATTGAATTTAACGTATTCAGACATATTTACTAATCCAACAATTAGAATGCTATCAGATTGTAAAAATCAACATGAGTTTGATGTGGATTTTGAACATGATTATGAAAAAATAAACAAAATCCTAGCAAAGAATACTTTAAATAATATTAATTATAATTCTGGAAAAAACAACAAATTAGGAAATGTTTTACTTATAGGAGCAACTGGATTTATAGGTATACATGTTTTAGAACAATTGATTGTAGAAGGTGCAAATAAAATTTATTGCTTAATTAGAAAAAAAGAAATGAATAATCCATTGGACAGATTAAGAGAAACTCTTGAATTTTATTTTGGAAATAAGTATAATAATTTAATGGGTAATAAAATTGTTGTAGTAAATGGAGACATAACTGATGAAATTTTAGGACAAGGAAATCTTAAGGAATATGAAGGTTTATCACATGAAATAGATTGCGTAATAGATACAGCAGCCATAGTAAAACATTATGGGGATTTAAAAGTATTTAAAGAAACGAATATTGATGGAACTCAAAATGTAATAAACTTTTGTAAAAAATTTAATAAAAAATTATATTATATATCTACATTAAGTGTCTCTGGGAATATAGTGAAAGAAAATGATAATAAAAGAATTGAATTTAAAGAAAATGATTTTTTTGTGGGGCAAAATTTAAACAATATATATGTAAAAACTAAGTTTGAAGCAGAGAAGAGAATATTTGAGGAATTCGAAAACGGATTGAATGCATGTGTCTTAAGAATAGGAAATATAACCAACAGATATTCTGATTGCAAATTCCAAAAAAATGTAGAAGACAATGCATTTATAAGTAGGATAAGAGCCATATTGAATTTAGGAGTAATACAAGAAAAATATATACCACATTTTCTTGAATTCACACCAGTTGATTATTGTGCTAAAGCTATAGTTAAAGTGGTTAAAGATAATTGCCAATATACAGTATTACATATATATAATGATAATTTTATACAGATTAAAAAATTACTTAATACTCTACAAAAATTAAATAGGAAAGTAATACCTGTATCTGATATGGAATTTGCAAATAAGGTACAACAGGCTTTGGAAAATGAAGAGTCAAAAAATAATATCAATGGAATTATACCAGATTTAAATGAAAACAAATTATTAAATTTAATAAATTCTATATTGCCAAACTCAAATTTTACAAAAAAATATTTAGAACTATTAGATTTTAAATGGCCAGTAATAGACGAAAAATATATAAAAAAATACATAGAATATTATGAAAAAATAAAATACATTTAAATAGGGAGAAAATGAAATGAAAGATAATATAATACTTATATTGTTGTGTGTGTCGGGAATAATGGATATAATGTTAATGGCTGTAATAGAGGCATCAAGTAAGAAAAAAAATCAAATAAAAACAACATTTTCATTAAATTTAGTATGCTTACTAATAGTCATAACAGGACAGTTATTACAAATGCTTTTTGCTGAAAAATTAAATATACAGCCGGTTTATTTTGATTATTTTGTCTATATAGGGACGTGCCTTTTACCAATAACTTTTTTGTTTACAGGATTAGTATTTATAAATACTAAAATAAAGTTTAAAAAGAAATATATATTGTTATTTATAATACCAATAATTTCACTGCTTATATTATGGACAAATGATTATCATCATTTATTCTATCAAGAATACTCTGTAAATTTAAATGAAACAATCAGCGGACCATATTTAATGGTACACAATATATATTCATATTTATTGTTACTTATAGGGATGATATATTTATTAAGATATTCTATAAAAAATTCAGGACTATTCTCAAAACAATCTATTTTGATTGTTTTGGGAGCAAGTGTGCCGATAATAATTAATATTTTAGGAACACTTAATATTGTTTCAATGTCAATTTATATAACGCCTATATCATTTACAGTTACTATGATTTTTATATATTTGGCAATGTTTAAGTTTCAATTTTTAAGTGTTGCACCAATTGCTCTACAAAAAATAGTAGATAGAATATCTGACAGTTATCTAGTAATAAATGAAGAATATATAGTAACAGACTTTAACGCAACATTATTAAAAACTTTTAAATTAAAATCTAAAGATGTAAGAACAAAAAATATATTAGACTTATGTCAAGAGTATGGAATAGAAGCTAAAAAATTGCGTGAGATTTTGAAAAAGTTAAAAGTATCAGAAGAAAGGCAACAGGTAGACATCTATATTGAAAATATAGACAGATACTTTACTGCCGAAATATCTGTAATAAATCAAAATGGACAAGTATTAGGCGCAATAATATTATTAAAAGATGTAACACAACACATTATTGACGTAAAAACAATACAAGAAAAGCAAGAAATTTTAATGGAAAAAGAGCGTTTGTCTGCATTAGGACAAATGATAGGAGGAATTGCACATAACTTAAAAACACCAATATTTTCTATTGCAGGAGCTATGGAGGGAATATTAAAATTAACCAAGGAGATTAATGAATCTTTAGGAAATCCTCAAGTAGTAGAAGAAGATTATCGTGAGATAACCGGAGAAATAGATGAATGGATAGTAAAAGTAAAAAGCCATTTAAAATATATGTCAGACATTATAACAGCTGTAAAAGGTCAAGCAGTCAACTTTAACTTGAGTCAAGATGAAGAATTCACAATAGAAAAATTCCTTATTTTAGAGAATGTTTTGATGAAATATGAGCTAAAAAGTGCAGGAGTGGAATTTCATATTGATAACAAATGTGATGAACAGACAGTAGTAAAAGGAAATATCAATAGTTTGATTCAAGTTATAAATAATATGATTTCTAATTCAATTCAGGCATACGAAGGTAAACAGGGAATGAGCATTGATATGATAATTCGACAAGAAGAGAATAATTTGATAATTTCTATACAAGATTATGGACCAGGATTACCAGACATTGTATTAGAAAAATTATTTAAAGAAATGATTACAACTAAAGGAAAAAATGGTTCTGGACTTGGACTGTACATGTCTTATTCAAATATTAAGGCTCACTTTAAAGGAGATATAACAGTTGAAACTAGCCATGAAACAGGCACTAGATTTAATATTATTATACCTTTAAGATAATAAGTTTATAAAGAGGTTTGCTTAAAATCAAAGTTTACGCACTTGTATTTCTTTAGTAATAATGAAAACGAGTGCGTTATTTATAGAAAGAAGGAAAAAAGTTTGAAAAATTAAATTTTTGCCTTTCGCAGATATAGCCAAGGCGAAGAAAGGAATGTCAGTAAAGATGAAAAATATTTTTATAGAGTATCCAAAATGTTCTACTTGTAAAAAAGCTAAAAATTGGTTAGAAGAAAATAATATTAGTTTTGAAGAACGAAATATTGTTGAAGAAACACCTACGGTACAAGAATTGAATGAATGGATAGAGAAGAGTGGTATGGACATAAAAAAATGGTTTAATACAAGTGGAGTGAAGTATAGAGAATTGAATTTGAAAGAAAAATTAGTTTCTATGACTTACCAAGATAAGATTAAATTATTGGCAAGTGATGGAATGATTATTAAAAGACCGTTGTTGATATATAGTAATGGCGTATTTATTGGGTTTAATGAAGATAGATGGAAGAAGTTGAATCGCTAGGGAAACATTCTCCGACGCTTGCGTTGAACTTGTGAGAATAACCCGCTACTTGTGGAGGGGAAGTTTATTAATAGATGTTTTAAATCTTTGGATAGCTAATTATAACAATTCTCAATAATGGATTTTGAACTCATAACCCGAAACAAGCAAATAAAAACAAAATTAGGAAATATGGACAGGAGTAAGACTACAAAAAATTAAGTAGTCTTATTTTCGTGCTTTACCCCAGTAAAATATCCCTATCACAATGAAAAATAATAGAAATAGTGTTAAACTATGGAATAATTAAGGAATTTGTGATATAGTAATAGCAATAAAGTAATTAATTTGTTAAGCAGATATAATATAAATGGGTGAAATTCTACCTAGAAATACAATTGAAGAACAATGTGTAGCAGATGCAGATGTTTTAGCACATTTTTATTGTATCCCTTCATTATTTCAATTAGCTTTTGGAAAAGATGAAATGGATCTATCAATAGAAGCTGGAACTGAATTTGTTAAGAAGAAACTTGAAAGAGATTATAATAAATTAAGTGAAAGAACAAGAGAAGAGATAAAAGTTAGATATGAAAATATAATCAAGGTATTATTTGTAGAAAAATAGTGGTGGATAAATGATCGAAGTAGTAGCTGGAGTAATATATAAAGATAATAAATTTTTAATAGCACAAAGAAATCTAAAGAAAGCACAAGGTGGATTGTGGGAGTTTCCTGGGGGAAAAGTTTATAAAGGAGAATCCTACGAGAATGCACTAGCTAGAGAAATAAAAGAAGAGTTTAACGCTAATATAGAAATTAATGAATATAAAGGAGAGGATATTCATCATTATCCTGAAAAAGACATAAAGCTTTTATTTTATAAAGCAAATTTGTTAAGTGAAAAAATAGAATTACTGGAACATGAAGATTATAAATGGATAACAAAAGAAGAAAAAGATAATTCTGAATTTGCTGAAGCAGATAAAGCAGTATTTGATCTAATATAGGAGGAAAAATGAAAGAATTAATTAGATATGAAAAATATTCAAGAAAAGATATACATGACGTTTTTTTACCAGATATAGATTTTACACCACAAGCTGGATCTTGGGGATTACATGGAATTATAAGAGTACCTGGAACAAAGCATGATTATATATTTTTAGTAACATATGGTAAAAAACAATTTGGCCATGAATTTGATGAAAATATTGATGAAAATGGAATATTAACATGGCAATCGCAACCTTCACAAACTTTAGATGATGCAAGAATAATTGGTTTTATAAATCACGATTATTTAAGAAATAATATTTATCTATTTTTAAGAACATCAGAAAAAGAAAAGTATACATATATGGGATTATTAGCATATGTTGATCATGATAATCAAAGAGAGAAACCGGTTTATTTTAAATGGCAAATTTTAAATCGGAATAATGAAAATCTAGGTCAAGTAATAAATAATACAAAGACAGAAGATATTAAGTATAATATTTTTGATACAAAAAAATTTGTATTAGAGTTAAGGGATGAGGACGAAGAATACTCATATAGATCAGAAAATAGAAAAGGAAAGAACACAAAGGAATTTTATAATAACAGAAACATCAACTTTGAGGGAGAAATTAAGAAAAATACTGAACTTGGGAAAAAAGGCGAAGATATTGTAGTTGAATATGAGAAGACAAGACTTATAATGGAAGGAAGAGAAGCTTTAGCTGATAAGGTTGTAGCAACAAGAGAAATAGCAGGAAATGCTGAAAGATTTGATGTACTTTCATATGATAAAAACGGTAATGAAAAATATATAGAAGTTAAGACAACAAAAGGAGGATTAAATAATATATTTCATATTTCAGAAAACGAAGTTGAATTTTCTGAAGAGTATAAAGAAAAATACTATTTATACAGAGTATATAATTTTAATGTAAAAACAATGTCTGCTGATTTAAAAATACTAAAGGGAGCAATAAATAGAGAAAAACTTCAGGCTACAAATTATACTTGTAGAATAGGAGGCAAATAATGAAAGTTTATAATAAACTTGTTAGAGATAAAATTACAGATATTATTAAGGCAGATGGTAGCAAAATATAGAATATTAGATAATAATGAATATAGACAAGAATTAAATTTAAAGCTTCAGGAAGAAGTAAAAGAATATTTAGATGATAATAATGTTGAAGAATTAGCTGATATAGTAGAAGTTATATATGGAATACTAAATTCTATGGATGCTACAATAGATGAATTTGAGAATGTGAGAATAAAAAAGTAAGAAGAAAGAAGAGCATTTAATAAAAAAATCTATTTGGAGGAGGCAGAATAATGGAAAAGTTAATACAGGAAATAAAGCAATTTAATGAGGAAAGAGATTGGGATCAATTTCATTCGCCCGAGAATTTAGCAAAATCTATATCCATTGAAGCTGGAGAACTTTTAGAATGTTTTCAATGGAATAATAATTATGACAAAGATGAAGTATGCGAAGAATTAGCAGACGTATTTACATATTGTATTCAAATGGCTATGAAATTAGGAGTAGATCCTGAAGAAATAATATTAAAAAAATTAGATAAAACAAGAAAAAAATATCCAGTAGATAAAGCTAAAGGAGTAAGTACAAAATATAATAAGTTATGATAGTGTGAAAAGTTTTATGGAAAAATATGACTGATAGAAAAACGACCAAAATTTAAGTGAAAAATAGCACATTGAAAATTAAATAGAATTAAAAAATTAAGAAATTAATGAAAATAGGCATGATGAAAAAGCTTAAAATATGTAATTTTTAAAATTTTAAGCATTTGCTTTAATATAATCATAGCTTAAGCTAATTAATTTTATCCACTTACTTGGCATATTTTTGCAAGACTGAACTTCAGAAATTTCAACAGGAACGTGATAATTAAGAGCTGAGTGAGGTCTTAAAAAATTAAAACAAGTAGCGAATAAAACCATATAGTTATTAGCGTTTTGATTAGATGTAAAGCCGTTTTTAGGACGATAGTAATATTTCAAAGTTCTGTTATGTCTTTCAATAATCTGTTTTGAAGAACGATATTGCTTTGAAGTATCATCTAAATTTTTAAGACCAATAACTTGGTAAAGTTGAAAAGGCATACCATGTTGAGTCCAATATTGAACAGCAACATTGTAAATAGGGTTGCCATCAGTAATAACTTTTAAAGATTCAGGTAACTTATCGTATTTTACAAGAGTAGAATAGGCAGCTTTTAAAGAAGCAAGAGTATCACGATGTTCAAATACTCTGTAAGATGTAACGATTTTCTTAATTGAATCAAAATAGAAGAAAATATATTGAGTTTTACCTAAAACTTTAATATATGTTTCATCTGCACAAAGAGAGTCAGACAATTGATAAGGATAAAATTCGAGAAGATATTGAACAATAGAAGAAACAGATTTGCAATAGTTTTCAACTGTCTTGTAAGAAATATCAATACAATGAATATCCTTTAAAATAGCAGATGTTTGTCTGTAGCTTAAGCCATAATTAACATGATATGTAAGGCAAAGACCAATTACATGCATTGAATGATAAGCTTTAGAAATATCAATAGGAGCAGAAAGAAATTGCTTAAAATCTTTTCGAATAGCAGGAACATCAATATTAAATTTACGATAAGTATAATGCAATTTAAAAATAGAGGGATTTTTAGCAAATAATTCAGCGTCTTCTTTAGATAAATGCTTAAGATTATCAAGAAAGTAAGAGCATTTTTTGTTTGGGCAAACATAGACATCAAAGTCAGATCTAGAGTGCTTTAAACTAAGCTTGTAATTGCAATGTGGGCATAAAAAGTTAATGTCAGATTGTTTATTGGGATTAGTAGAAAAAATATGTGAGCAAACCTTACATTCAAACTGACTTTGTTTGCCATTATTGTCATATAGGTAATCCTTAGGAGCATTACAACAAGGGCAAGAGACATTAATAGAAATGTATTTGCCATTGCGGCGCTTGATAGGTTTAATATTATTAACTTTGATTAGTTGCTTGTAATCTTTCTTTTCAGAAGATGGAACTTTTTCAATTATAGGTGGTTCATCAACTTTAAAACGACGATAACGTTCATCAGCAGGCTTTTCTACACGATTAGAAACTTCTTCAACTTTGATGAATTTAGAAAGAAAAAGAATAAATTTCCAAATAATTTTGTTAATTCTATTTAAAAAATTAATTAAACATGATATAATATAGTTCATAGCAAAACTCCTTGTATGTTTTAGTTTTGGTTTATGTTTTATGAACTAATTATACAGGATTTTGCTATTTTTTGTAAAGTAGAAATAGGGGTAAAAAATAAAAAAGTCAAAAAAGATTGAAAAATAAACATAAAACGTAGTTGAAAACCTATAAAGTTTTCACACTACCGATTATAGCAGGAGGATATTTCTATGGAACTATACAAGTAGGAGATATAACATTAACAAGTAAAGGAAGCACTGACGGAATATTAATAAAATATGATAACACAGGAGAAGTAGAATGGGCAACAAGCTATGGAGGAACAAGTTATGATTACATACAATCAGTAGCAGAAACCAGTGACGGAGGGATTATAGCAGGAGGATATTTTGTTGGAACTACACAAGT
>JAFTFU010000132.1 GCA_017458285.1 Clostridia bacterium
ATAAATGGACAAGTTATATACTCAACATTTGATGAACTACCAGAACATCATGTAAAAGTTGCAGAAATGGTATTAGAAAGAGCGAAAAGATTAATAGAGCAAAACAAAGATGTAGTAATATTATTAGACAGCATCACACGTCTTGCAAGAGCATATAACTTAAGTATACCATCATCAGGAAGAACTTTATCAGGAGGTATTGACCCTGCTGCACTACATAAACCAAAAAAATTCTTTGGAGCAGCAAGAAACATAGAAAATGGTGGAAGCTTAACAATACTTGCCACAGCTTTAATTGAAACAGGAAGCAGAATGGATGATGTTATATTTGAAGAGTTTAAAGGAACTGGTAATATGGAGGTTCATTTAGATAGAAAACTTTCTGAAAAGAGAATTTTCCCTGCAATTGATATTAATAAATCTGGCACAAGAAGAGAAGATTTATTATTGACTAAAAAAGAATACGAAACGGTATTTGCACTTAGAAAAGCGTTTAACTCTATGCCTGTTGCAGACGTTACTGAACAAATTATTATGCAAATGACTAGAACTGAAAATAATGAAGAGTTTTTAGATAAAATGGATTTGTTTTTAAGAAGATTTAAATAGAATTTTTAAATACATCTTTTTAAATTATTGAAAATCATTTTAGGAATTAATGTTATTTATTTGATTTTGTTAAAATTTTAACTTAGACAAAATGTTTTTTAATTTATACATTTTGCCTAAGTTTATTTTTATTACTATAGTATGTGTTTATTTTTTATTTGAAAATTTTGCCTCAGTTTTTTAATATTTTTTTACTATAAACGTTCGTAATGAGACCACAAACTTAGAATTCTTACAATTTTCTTATCTTCAAGAATCTGGTATACAAGACGATGCTGAATATTAATTCTTCTTGAATAGATTCCTTGTAAATCTCCAACTAATTTTTCGTAAGAAGGAGGAGTTTTAAAGGGATTTTCTTTTATTAAGTCTATCAAGAGTTTTGCTTTAGTATCTAATTTAGCTTGTTTTAATTTAGATATATCCTTTAATGCAGTTTTATGATATTGTATCTCATACATTTACCAGTTCACCTCATCTTCACTTACAAAATCATTATCTGATGAATTGGCTCTATCTAGTAATTCCTTCTTTAATTCTGGAATTGATTCAATATACAAGGTTTCGATTAAAGAATTATAGTCTTCTTCAGATAATACAATTGCATTACCATTCTTTGTTGATATATTAATTGGCTCATTATATTTTATTGTTTGTTCTAACATTTCATAAATATCTTTTCTAAAATTTGTAATATTAGTTGTTGTCAATTATACCACCTCCGATATTAATATTATAACATACGTTATTACGTACGTCAATATATTATATATATTGTTTTCTTTATTTGTGAAATTATACAAAAATATTTATAACAATACATCAAAAAAATTAAACAAAACTTGAATTTATTTTTGCAATTAAACTTAAAAAATAAAAAACTATAGATTTTTTTGTTCAGTTATGTTATAATACACAAGGTAAATTAAATAGTCGCTGGTAAATTTCCGAAAGGAATTACGAGAGGAAAGTCCGGGCTCCATAGAGCAAAGATGCTAGATAACGTCTAGTGAGGGAAACCTTAAGGAAAGTGCAACAGAAAATAACCGCCACTTTTATAGTGGTAAGGATGAAAAGGCGAGGTAAGAGCTCACCGCTGGTATAGTGATATACCGGGGCAGTGTAAACCCCATCTGGAGCAACACCTAAATTGAAGATTAAGCCTGCTCGGCGCCTTCTAAATTGCGTGGCTTGAGGCATATAGCAATATATGTCCTAGATAAATGACTATTTTAAAAGACAGAACCCGGCTTACAGATTTACCAATTATAATTAGCTAGAAATAAAAATGTGCAATAACACAGATATTTCTGGCTTTTATACGTTAATATAACACGAATAAAGTTTGATGCAAACAAAGGATTGGAAAACATTTTAATTAGAAAATATTCAAGTTGGGAAATTTTCAAACTGAAAATATTTAATATAAAAAATACATAATGTATAAAATATTATAGATATTAAAAGTTTAAGCTAGAAAAAAATAAGATAGAAAAATATTTAAGATAGAGGAAAGGATTGTATTAAAAATGAGGATTAGATTTAAACCATGGGCAAGGCAAGAATTAGAAGAAAGTAGTTTTTATATATTAGAACCAGAAAAAATAAAAGGAAAGTGGAGAAAGAAGTTTAAAAACTCAAACAAAGAACTACACTTAGAATTAGGCTGCGGAAAAGGGCAATTTATCTCAAACTTAGCAATTAAGCATCCAGACATAAATTATATTGCAATTGACTTAGTAGATGCTATGTTAGGTCTTACAAAAAGAAATATAGAAAGTGTTTACAAAGAAAATAATTGTGAAGTTAATAATGTTTTAATTACTAGATTTGATATTGAAAGAATTCCAATGATTTTAGATGAAAAAGACAAAATAGATAGAATTTACATAAACTTCTGCAATCCTTGGCCAAAAGGAAAACACAGAAAAAAGAGATTAACACATACAAGGCAACTTGAAAAATACAAACAATTTTTAAAATCCGGAGCTCAAGTTTTCTTTAAAACTGATGATGATGACCTATTTAATTCTAGTTTAGGCTATTTTGAAGAAGCAGGATTTGAAATTATTAATAAAACTTATGATTTACACACAGAAACAATTTTTGAAAATAATATGACTGAACATGAAAAGATGTTTTCTGAACAAGGGATTAAAATTAAAGCTTTGGTTGCGAAGCTTAAATAAATGCATATTTTTATATAAAATGAAAAGGGTACTTTTTCCTATGTTTGACCAAGACACAGGGGGTACCCTTTAGGCTCTTATTCGAAGAAACCTTTCAGTTTCTCCGAAACAGGTGATAATTTTTTTCTCACCTGTTTAAGAGCCCAATCTGTGGCAAACACGAGGGCTATTGCCCCACCGGTTGCCACAATTTTGTCGCCTATACCCAGCATCAAAAATGCCGAGTACAGGTCGACTACTAGTTTTACAATCCCGTATAACGGGATTGTAAAACTAAGAAAGTCGATTGCTAGCCCCATGAGGGCTAGCGCTAAGATACCTACTATAAAGTAGGCTCTTAGCTTTTTCCCCATAGGCAACTCCTTTCTCCAACAACTCGCAATTATGCGATTCTATGTTGGCTGTGCCAGTTTCCGCTTGGTCAGGGCGGATTTCAACAACGTTTCTCAAAGATAATTGTACCAAAAATATAGTCAAAAGTCAAATTATGTCAACAACAATATAGCGTTGACAGCTATATTGGCACAAAATTTTAAAATACACATTTTGAATGAGAGAGCAGAAAAAGTGCGTCGACTTAGACAAAATGTTAAAATAAAAAAATATACATTTTGCGTCAGAGAGCAAAAAAGTGCATCTACTTAAACAAAATATTAAAAATAATAAAAACATAAATGAAATACTTGTCAAAATAAGTAGAAATATGGTATGATATAAAAGTGTAAAATAAAATAAAAGAATAAAACACAAATTATAAGGAAATTTACAAAAAACGAGGCTTAAGAAAGGGTATCAAGAATGAAAAATACAAAAAAGCTAATAAGAAACTTTATGCTCTTTTTAATATTAATAGTAATAACATTTTATATCATACTAAAAGAACAAAACATAGGAGAAATATTTGAAATATTAAAAAGTGTAAAAATAAAATATATAATAATAGCAATAATAAGTATGTGCATATATATGTCATGTGAAGCATTAAACATAGGAAGAACATTAAAAGCGTTAAAAGAAAAAACAACGTTTGCAAGAAATTTAAAATATGCATTAATCGGATTTTTCTTTAGTTCAATTACACCTGCAGCAAGCGGAGGACAGCCAATGCAAGTATATTACATGAACAAAGATAACATTTCAGTTGCAAACTCAACACTAGCATTATTAATGAACTTAACATGTATGCAAATTGTTACAATATCACTTGCAATAATAAGTGCGATTTTTAACTTTAAATACTTAAATGCGGCATTAATAGGATTTTTTATTTTAGGAATAACATTAAATGCCAGTGCATTAGCATTACTAATAATATCAATTGTTTCAAAAAGAATGACAAATGGAATAATAAACATTGTAATAAAAATCTTAAAATGGTTAAAAATAAAAAACATTGAAGAGAAAAAAGAAAAAATTGAAAAAGAATTAAATAAATATCAAGAAAGTGCAATATACATAAAAAACAACAAAACAATAATATTAAAAAATTTGATAACAACATATATACAATACATAATTTATTACAGCATTTCATATTGGGTATATCGTTCATTTGGATTTACAGAAAGTAGCCCATTAAAAATAATAACATTGCAATCAGTATTATTTGCAACAGTATCAGGAATACCATCTCCAGGTGCAGTAGGAGTAAGCGAGGGAGGATTTAAAGAAATATTTAAAGTAATATATCCAACTAATCTAATAAATGGAGCAATGCTATTATGTAGAGGAGTAAATTTCTACTTATTTGTAATACTTAGTTCTATAATAGTTGCAGTAAACACGATTAGAGAAAAGAAAGTAGAAAACGAAGAAACACTCAAAAAATGTTGAAAAAAATAGAAATGTATTATATAATAGCAATTGCTATATAAAAAATAAACAGGAGAAAAAAATGATAAATATATTATTGTGTGGTAATTACAAAGTATTTGACGGAGCACTAACAGAGTTAATATCAATAACAAACAAAACAAAAGAACCGATAAAATGTTATATATTTACAATGAACTTATCAAGAATAAAACCAGAATATACATGTATAACAGATGAGCAAATAGAATTTTTAAATGAAGTAGTACAAACAAAAAATCCAGAAAATTCAGTAATAAAATTTGATGTCACTCAAATTTATGAAAAAGAATTTGGAAATTGCAAAAATGAAAATGCATATTGCACGCCATATACATTATTAAGATTATTAGCAGATTTAATCCCAGAAATACCAGAAAAGTTATTATATTTGGACATTGATATGATGGCTGGAGGAGACATTTCTGAATTATATAATATAGACATTACGGATTATGAATACGCTGCTGTAAAAGAAAAATATGGCTCTAAAATAATAGCAACAGATTATATAAATGCAGGGATGCTATTATTAAACATGAAAAAAATAAAAGAGACGCATCTATTAGAAAAAGCAAGAACATTAATAAAAACTAAAAAAATGCTATTTGCAGACCAAGATGCAATATATAGGTCAACTACAAAAAAACTAATTTTGCCAAGAAAGTATAATGAACAAGCAAAACTCAACAAAAAAGATACCATTATTTGTCATTTCTGTAAAAGACTCATGTTATTTCCATATCCGCATACAGAAAACTATAAGCAATGGCAAGTAGAGGAAATACATCGTGAATTAAAATGTTATTCTTTTGATGAAGATTTACAAGAATATCTAAAATTAAAAGAAAAATTTGAAAACAGAACAGGAGAAAAAATAAATGAATAGTAATACAAACGCAGTACCGATATTTTTTACAGTTGATAATGCGTATACACCATTTTTAGCAGTAACTCTTCAGTCACTAGTAGATAATTCGTCAAGAGAAAACAATTATCTTATAAAAGTTTTATATACTAGTATGACAGAGGAAAATAAAGAAAAAATAAATAAATATAAAAGAGAAAATATAGACATTGAATTTGTAGATTTAAATCAATACATAGAGAAAATAAAAGACAAACTTTACACAAGAGATTATTATTCAAAAACAACATATTTTAGGCTATTTTTGCCAGAACTATATCCAGAGTTAAAAAAGGCTTTATATTTAGACAGTGATATAGTAATTTTAGCTGATATAGCAGAGTTATATAACATAGACATAGGAAATAATCTTATTGGAGCAACTCCTGACGAAGCTGTTGGAAATGTAAAGGTATTTCAGGAATATGTAGAAAAAGTAATAGGCGTTTCAAGTTATAAAAAATATTTCAATGCAGGAATTCTTGTAATGAATTTAGAAGAACTAAGAAAGTTTAAATTCCAAGATAAATTTTTACATTTATTAGAAACCGTTAAATATGAAGTGGCTCAAGACCAAGACTATCTTAACAGACTTTGTAAAGGTAGAGTTAAACTTATAGACGGCAGTTGGGACAAAATGCCAATAGGAGGGAATGTACTAAAAAGGCAAGAATTAAAACTAGTACATTACAACTTAGTTTCTAAACCATGGCATTTTGATGGAATATTATATGAAGAATATTTTTGGGAATATGCTAAAAAAACAGAATTTTTTGATAAAATAAAGCAAATTAAAGACAGCTACACAGAAGAGCAAAAATTAGAAGCAATGCAAACTGGAGATAGATTATTAGAACTTTGCCAAAAAGAAGCGGATTGTGTGGGAGATGATAGAATGCCTAAACAAGATACAGAAAATAAAGTAACTGAAAAATCAGAATATAGAGTAAAAGTGTTAGAAAAAATTAAACAATTAGAAAAAGAAGGTAAGTTTGATGTTGACGCAGATGACGATCCACCTTCAATAGAATTGTTGCCAAATAAAGTTGATTATTTAAATAGAAAATCAACAAGTAAAATAAAAACAATTGTTGCAAATAAAATTGGAGAAAGATTCTTAAATGATTTAATTAAAAATCAAAAATTAATAATAAAACAAATAAATGGAATAGAAAATATGAAAAATATAACAGAAGGAGCAATAGTCACATGTAACCACTTTAATCCATTTGATTGTTTTACAATGGAAAAAGTATTTAGAAGTTCTGGACAAGAAAAAAATAAAAAGATGTACAAAGTAATAAGAGAAGGAAATTACACTAATGTCCCAGGCTTATATGGATTTTTCTTTAGAAATTGCAACACATTACCTGTAAGCTCAAATAAGAGAACAATGGTTAATTTCATGAAAGCTGTAGATGAAATTCTACAAAGAGGAGATTTCATATTAATATATCCTGAACAAAGCATGTGGTGGAATTACAAGAAAC
>JAFTFU010000133.1 GCA_017458285.1 Clostridia bacterium
GAAAAAATACTAAGCTATGAAAATTCAGCAAAAAATATAATTGAAGAAGAGGCAAGAATTAAATATAACCCAGATAATTTGTTTAAGAAGAAGGATAACTTCCAGCAGTTTGCAGAACATACAGAAGAAACAGCTATGGTAGAATATAATGAAAATATTTTTAAGAGGATTATAAATAAAATTTTAAATATTTTAAGATTTAGAAAGGAATGAAAGGAAAAATGGAAAAAGAAAAAATAATCAAAACATTAAAGGATACTTTAAATCGTATAAAAGAAGAAAGAAACAAAACACAGACTAATAGTAGTGGTTGGGAATCGATAATATCTATTTATGAAAAAGCCATAATAGATGCAGAAAATAATATTTATTTTTCAATAAGTGATGCCACGCGAATATATTTAGAATTTAATAGTGATTATACGTCTAATATATTTAAAATTATGGAATTTGCTGATAAGGAAGTAGAGAATTATTTTAACAGTCTTGATAACTATAATGAATGTTTTATATGTAATACAAGATTTACAATAGATTCTAGTATGATACCACAAAACCAAAAAACATTTTATTGGAAATGTCCTAATTGCAACGCAGAATTAAAAATTGGAAATCCAAATTATATTGAAAATTCAGAAAATGAAAAACAAGAAGATGTAACAGATAGAGATGAACTAATAAAAATAATGGAATTACCAAGTAATATTAGAAAACTATCAGAAGAAGAAAAAAATAAAATAATATGTGAGACTATTATAAGTGTAAGTAAGTTATTGAAGGAAGTCAAATGCGATAGTTCCGAATATCAATTAAGTCAAAGACAGCAAAAAACGAAAGATAACGCAATTAATAATATAAAAACAAAAAACTTTTTAGAAGCATATTATGAAATTACAGATTTTGTTGATGATTATGGGGACAGGCATAATGGAAAAATATTTGAAACAGAAAAACAAGAAATTAATACTTTATTAGCAATAATATATAATAATATGCAACAATAGAGGTTCTTATGTTTGGAAAAGTAAATAAATATAGTAATTATAATAATATAAGTATTTTAGTAATTGCAGATTGCCATCATTTAAAAGAAGAAGAAATCGCAAAAGTAGAAAATTTACAATATGATGTATGCTTACTTTTAGGCGATATAAATGGCAATTATTTGGATATGATTTTAAATTATGTGCCTATTGAAAAAATATATGGTATTTTAGGAAATCATGATGAATATGGACTGCTAGAGTCAAGAAATATTGCTAATATACATTCAAAAATAATAAATATCAATGGGATAAAAATATTAGGATTTGAAGGTAGTAGTTGATACAAAGATGGAAATATACCTATGTATTCACAAAAGGAAAGCATAAAAATATTAAAAAAATGCGGAATGGCGGATATACTTGTATCACATGATTCTCCGTATGAATTATATTCTAAAGCAAATGATAAGGCTCATTGCGGTTTAAAAGGAATTACTAAATATTTAAAGAAGAATAAAGTTTATTTAAATATACATGGACACCATCATATTAATACGAGTTTAAAATTAGATAATGGTACTAATGTGATAGGAGTATATAGGTGTGCTGTTATAAAATTTCCAAAATTGGAAAGAGAAATAATATTTTAGTAGGATAATATATTGAAAGTTTTAAAAGAATATAAGGGATGTCAACTTATTGAACGATATAACAAATTATATGTTAGATTTTGGGGTGGAAGGGATGATAATATGGCTTGCGAATTTCCTATAACACAGGAACAGGCTAATAAAGCAATTGACAACCCGAATTTAATAGATGAATATATTTCGCAGGAAAAGAAAAACGTTGAGTGGATTGCAGAAACATTTTATGAAATCGGAATTGTTGAGTATATTATCAATGCTTTAGAAAAAAGTTCGGAATATGCAAAAAAAGCATATGAAAAACTATGTAAATATAAAGATATTCGAAATGAATTTTATAATTATGTTATGAACGAAGAATTTCCAAAAGAAAAAGTGATAAGTGTTGAAGGACATACTGCTGAAGAATTATGCAATACAACTAGACTTAATATATTAGGAGCATATAATTACCTTATATATTTAAGAGATAATCCAGATGAATCATTGGCAAACTTAAAAGCAGGATTGCCAGTTAAGTAAATTTATAAAAAGAGGTGGAATTTTATGAAAAGTAAGAAAGAAAGATTAGAAAATTTAGAAGAAGAGAAATATTGTTTTGATTTTTTTGATGGTACACGTATGCCAAATAATCCAAAATTTATTCATATAACAATGTTTATGGATACTTTCTTCATAGAAGATGAAAAAGAAGAAAAAGAGAATTATGGGGATATGTATTGGATTATGTTAGTTAAAAATATGATAGAAGAAAACTTAGAGAATATAGAGAAGATGGTAGATTCCAAAGGAGTGGTTGCTAAATCTTCATATGATTCAAGATTTTATTTAAAAATAAATGGTAAGATATATAAAGTAAATAGAAATGAATGTAACGAAGAAGGAATAAAACTTTTTGATGATTTTAAAATGAAATTATATGAAATATTAAAATAACTAAAAATACTACTATTGAGAGTCAAAATAGTAGTATTTTCAGTTTCTATAATTTATCTTTCTAATTCCCAGTCTAATTCTTTTTGCTTTTCTTCAA
>JAFTFU010000134.1 GCA_017458285.1 Clostridia bacterium
AATTTAGTCTTGGACAATTTAAAAATTCCACTTTAAATTTTAAATTTAGGTACTTTTTGATTTTTACATAATTTTACTATTTTCTTCAAAACTGGCATTTAGTCTTGGATTTGGAACTGGAATTTACTTTTGGAATTAAGCAAAATTTTTCTTCCAAAATACTGATTCAAAGGCACTTATACATAACTTATCATTATATAATTTACACCATATTTTTTAAAGTAAAAGAACTATCAGATTCGGCTGATAATTCTTTTACTTTAATCTTTTCTTCTATCAATTGCATAGCTGCTTCCCGTAATAGTTTTTGCAAGATGTTTTACCTGTGCACCAACTTCTCCTATTTCTAGAATGTTTGAAAATCTATCTTTTTCAGCTATAACTGTTCCTATTGAAATAGATGTTAGTGGAAATTGCTCAATTTCGCCTTTTCTATTTTCAGTTTCTATATAACCTCTTTTTACATCTTCTTCAACAAAAAATCTTTTAACACCATTATCAAATGCAGCAATTATTGTTTGGCAAAGTTCTTCTACCTCAGTTACAGGCACAATTGCAATAAAATCGTCTCCTCCAATGTGTCCTACAAATGCACTTTCATTTATTTTACTATGAATACAATTTAATATAAGGTCTGCTGTAAACTGTATAATTTGGTCTCCTTTTAAAAATCCATATACATCATTGTATGCTTTAAAATTATCTAAGTCTAGGTACAATACAGAAAACTCTTCTTTGTTTGCAATTCTTTTCTTTAATTCAGCATGAATTTGAACATTTCCGGGAAGTCCTGTAAGTGGGCTAATTGTTCTATTCATAGATAAAAGCCTACCTATATTTTTTATTGTATAAAACAAATAATCTTCATCAACTGGTTTTCTAACATAATATTCTATTGATTCTCTTAATATATTTATTCTGTGCTGTTTTTCTTTATTTGAAGATACAACTATTACCGGTGTTATTGTGTTATCTTCATCTTTTCTTATTTGTTTGCAAAGCTCAACTACATCCTTGTCAACAGCATCTTCGTTAATAATTATTAATGAAGGAATATCCTTTAATGCCATGTCTATTTGCTCTGTTTTAACACTTTTGAATTTATAATCTTTTTCATTTTTAAATAATTCTCTAAAAACTGGTAAAGATGTTTCGTCATCATCTATAATATATACTTCGTGAACCATTTTTTCTCCATTTCTACATATCTTTCTTATGTTTCTTAATTTTTTCTACTTTATCGCTTAATACTTTAGTAATATTTTCAGATTTAATTGTTGGGAAAGCTTTTTTTAGTCTATATGCTTCATAGTACAAAATTCTTTTTCTTCTTTCTTGTTTCTTTTTTAAATCTTCAATAATCTTTTCAATATATTCTGTTTTTTCTTTTTTATCTATGCTGTCTTTAATACTTTTTAGTTCTTCAACTTTTTCTTTTATTTTTGTATTTAATTCCTCAATCTTTTGCAATGTTTGTTCTATTTTTAATACTTTTACACAACTAATTATGCAGTCAATTGTTAAGTATATTGAAATTGTAATATCTAGCACTATTAAAATTTTTGCATCTATTCCACTTATTTGTTTTTGGATAAATGGATGTATAAAATAAATAAATACTATTCCTAACATTCCCCAAAAGAATGAGTTTAATAAACATACTCTTCCTTGTAAATTATATTTATTATTTGAATAGTCCCAATATTTTGTTTTGAATACTTTTTCTAAAAATACTCCAACCGCGTATTCCCATATAGATAGTACTACAAATCCTAAACAAAATATTAATATTGGATTTTCTTTATAACCTTGTAGGAATAGGAACATTATTAATGCTCCTATTCCATATATTAGACAAAACGGTCCATGTAAAAATCCACTGTTTACTATTTTTTTCTTTAATATGCTTATATATACAGATTCTACCATCCAACCTAAAAATGAATATACTATTAAATAAGTTAAAAGTTCGAATAGTTTTTCTTGCATTTTAATTACCTCTTAACAAATCCTCTTATCTGTGCTTCTTTTTGTGCAGTTAATGAACTTGAATTTTCTACAATTACTTTTATATGACTGTCTCCTTCTGGAATATCTATTGAATATTCATATTCTGTTCCACTTATATCTAGTTCTGTTGTTTCATCATTTAAAATTATAGTTAATTTATTTAAATTTTCTTCATCTTTTGCATTTATTACAAATTTACTTACACCATCTGTTCCTATTGTTACTTCTGGTTCAATTGCAGCTTTTACTTTTTGGCTTGTACTTTTAGTATTTCCTTCAATGTCAGTTACTGTTACATATATTGTGTGAGTTCCTTTTGATATTTCAACATTTTGTTCAAGCTCTGTTGAATCTTGTGGAACTTCTACATTTACATTTTCTCCTTTATCCCAATTATATTCAACGCTTTCAATATATTTTTCTGATGTTACTGCAAATTTAATTCCTCCATCAGTTGATGTGAATACCACTTTTATCTCTTCTTGTTCTGGCTCATTTGATTGTTTTTCTTTTTCGTTGCTTTGACTTTGTCCATTTTCTGTATTTTGGTTTGAATTATTTGCAACTTCATTTCCATTTTGTTGTTTAGTTCTTGTAAATAAAAATATTCCTAATGCTATAATACATATTGCAAATATTATTATAACTATTGAGAAAAAAACTACATTCGAACCTGTTTTTGATTTGTTTTTATTTTTTCCTGTATATAGTATTTGATTCATTTTTATACCATTCCTTTCTTGCTTTGCGTATTTTATGGCACTTTAATTCATTTGAAACACTTTGTTTAAATGATTACAGTTTTAAATGCTTACAATTTTATATGCGTTAGTTTGCAAATATACTTCTATCTCCTTTGTTTGGCTCATTATATCATATTGAATTTTTGTAGTCAACCACAACATATTAAACAATTTTATTGTTGAGGTTAATTATTATACCTAATTAACAGTCCAACTGTAGAACTTTAAGCTTATAATAATTTTAATATTTTTTCTTTATTTTGCATTATTGTATCATAACCATTTTTTATGCTATATTCTATGTTATCAAAACTTAATAAGCTTGCTTCTTTAGCATCAATTTCTATTGAACAATCTGCTTGTTTTTGAGCTTGAATAACATCTTTAAGAGAGAAAATATCAACCGTTCTAAGTAGTATATCCATTACATTTTGTTCCTTAGAATTGTAGTCATCTAATCTAAAATTTAAAGACAATACCTTGTCTGCTCCCATATCTTTTAAAACTTTTACTGGCAAATTGTCTTTAGTACCTCCATCAACAAACATGTAATTTTTATATTCGCATGGAGTAAATATTCCAGGAAATGCCATACTTGCTCTAATTGCTTTGCCAATACTTATATCTGTAATATAATCTATATCATCATTTTTCAAATTATAATCTTTTGACATTAGTATACATTCTTTTGTTGAAACTAAATCAACTGTCGCTACCGCAAAGGGAATATTTATTTGATTTATGTTTGTTATTCTCTTTTCATTTGCAATTTTATCTACTTTATTTTCTAACTTTATTCCATCGATTAATCCTTGAAGTTTTATTTCATTTTTTGTAAAAAATCTTGCTCCTTCAAAAACTATAGGTATTTTTGAAATTTTTATTAAATCTTTATAATTTTCAAGTAATAATTCTTTCATTTCTAATGATTTAAATCCAAGTGCATGCATTACTGCTACTATGCTTCCAGAGCTTGTTCCCGAAATGTAATCTATTTTTATATTTAATTCTTCTAATGCTTGCAGTGCTCCTAAATATGCAACACATTTTAGCCCTCCTCCTGCAAGTGCAAGTCCTATTTTCATATGTTATCGTTCCTTTTTTAAAAAATTCCTGTTATTTCATTATTTTCATCTATATCAATACTTTCTGCTGCTGGAACTTTTGGTAATCCTGGCATCGTCATAATTTTCCCAGTAATTACAACGATAAATCCTGCTCCAGCTTTTAATTGTACATCTTTTACATGAATATTAAATTTTTCAGCATTTTGTAAGTTTTTAGGATTGTCTGAAAATGAATATTGAGTTTTTGCTATACATATTGGTAGTTTTCCAAATCCTAAGTTTTCAATATCTTTTATTTTAGATGAAGCTTCTTCTGTAATTTCGATATCTTCAGCTCCATATATTTTAGTTGCAACTTTTCTTATTTTATCTTCTATGCTATTTTCTAATTCATATGCAAAATTCATTTGTGTTTGTTTAGATGAAAGTTTTTCTATTTTTCGAGCTATGTCTATTGCTCCATCTCCACCTTTTTCCCATCCTTCTACAACACTTAGTTCTATTCCTTTAGATTCTAGCATAGTTTTTAAACACTCTATTTCTTCCTTAGTATCTTGTGAATATTTATTTAATGCAACTATTGTATCTACACCAAATACATCTCTTAAATTTGATATGTGTTTTTCTAAGTTTTTAAATCCTGCCTTTAAAGCCTCTATATTTGGCTCTAATATATTTTCTTTTTCTACTCCACCATGATATTTAAGTGCTTTTATTGTTGCTACACATACACATACATCAGGCTTTATTTTTGCTTTTCTGCATTTTATGTCTAAAAATTTTTCGGCGCCTAAGTCTGCTCCAAATCCTGCTTCTGTTACTGTAAATTCTGCAAGCTTCATTGCAAGTTTTGTTGCTATTATACTATTACATCCATGAGCAATATTTGCAAAAGGTCTAACATGAATTAAACAAGGAGTATGTTCTAGTGTTTGTACTAAATTTGGCTTGATTGCATCTTTTAATAAAACTGTTAAACTTCCTTCTGCTTTTAAATCTCTTGCATATACCGGCTTTTTATCTTTGTTATATCCTATTATTATATTTCCTAAATTTTTTCGTAAATCTTTTAAATTTTCAGATAGACACAAAATTGCCATTATTTCTGATGCAACTGTTATGTCGAAGCTATCAAATCTTGAAACTAGGTTTTTTTCTCCTGAAAGACCTGTTTCGACTTTTCTTAGTTGTCTATCATTTAAATCTATACATCTCTTCCATGTAACTTTTTCTATTTGCAGGCTATTTCCATGAAAAATATGATTATCTATTATTGCTGATAATAAATTATTTGCTGATGTTATTGCATGAATATCACCTGTGAAGTGTAAATTTATGTCCTCCATTGGTGCAACTTGTGCTCTTCCTCCACCTGTTGCTCCACCTTTTATTCCAAATACAGGACCTAACGATGGCTCTCTTAAAGCTAATATTGCTTTTTTCCCTATTTTGTTTAGTGCATCTGCAATAGAAATTGAAACTGTGGTTTTTCCTTCTCCTAAAGGTGTTGGACTCATTGCTGTTACTAACACTAATTTTCCATCTTTTTTTTGTATTACTTTTTCATATTCTTGTTCAGATATTTTAGCTTTATATTTTCCATATAATTCTAAATTTTCTTCATCAATTCCTATTTTCTTAGCAATACATTGTATCTTTTCTAATTCTACATTTTTTGCTATTTCTATATCAGTCATAACATCATCTCCGTCCTATGGGTTTTATTTTTATTATCTTACTTAAAACTAATCACTATAAAGTTTATAATATTATGCAATTAATCCTACTATAATACCAATAGCTGCTCCTACAAATACTTGTATTGGTGTATGTCCTAATACTTCAACTAGCTTTTCTTGAACTTGAAGTGATGAAAGGCCTGGTGTTTCTACTATCTTATTTAGTAATTTTGCTTGTTTTCCTGCTGCTCTTCTAACTCCTGCTGCATCATACATTACAACTAATGCGAAAATAAGCGAAACCGCAAACAAAGCAGTACCAACGCCTTCGTTTTTTCCAATCAAAGTTGATAATCCTGTAACAACTGCTGAATGTGAACTTGGCATTCCTCCTGCTCCTAATATTCTTTTAAAATTAAATTTTTTTGTTTCTACTAAATCCCATATTACTTTAAAAGTTTGGATTCCAAACCATAGTAAAAAAGGTATGTATATATACTTATTAGTTATGAACGATGTAAAAGTATTCATCTTTAGCTAATTCCTCCAAAATCTGATTCTTCAATATCTCCATTTGCATTTTCAATTAAAATTGTAATTCTCTTTTCTGCATCTTGCAAAATCTCATTGCATTCTTTTGAAAGTTTTATTCCTTCTTCAAATTTTTTTAAAGTTTCGTCTAAATTTAGATTTCCTTTTTCTAATTCTGTAACAATATTTTCTAATTTATCCATAGATTCTTCAAAATTATTTTCTTTTTTACTCATGATTTTTTTACATTCCTTTCTTGTTTTGTCCAAATTACAATGCACTTATTTGTTGTGTTACAATCTTTAAACTCTATTGTAACAATTTCAAAAATTTCTTTTTTACTAGTCCTCGCTTACTGAAAAATCGCTTGTGTTAACTCTATAGAAAAAATTTTGTCTTTCATAAGTAACTACAACTTCAACCTCATTAGAGCTTAATCCTTGAGCTCTATTTTCTATAGCAAATGTTGCACTGTTTAAATCTCCCCACCAAACTTTTTTTACTGCTTCGATCGCTTTTTGGTTTACGTTATTATTTGATTCTTCTTTGCTTTTTTCACTTTGAGCTTGTTTTTCTTCTTCTCCAACATAATCAGTTTGATATTTGTTTTGTGTATTTGTTTGTTTTTTTGTTGTTTCAGTATTTGAAGTAACTTTTTCTTCTGTTTCAGTTGTTTTATTTTCTGTTTGTTGTTCAGACTTATTTTCTTCTTGTTCGTCAATTTCTTCTACTTCAATTTCATTGTTACTTTCTTCAGAATTTTCTTCATTTTGTTTATTTCCCTCAGAACTTGTAACTTCAATTGTTTTTGCTTCATTTGTGGATTTATTATTTTTTATTTTTTTATTCAAATAATAAATTCCTGAACATAAAACAACTAATATTAAAATAGTAATTAAAATTCTTTTCATCTCGTGTTTCCTCCATATTAACTATTATTTTTTACGTATTTTCTAATTAAAAATTATTTTTTCTTCATCTATTTTATGATTTTTGCTTTTCTTTCTCCATCAACAAATTTTAAATCAACCTCTTGTCCTTCACTTATCTGCTTTGCACTTTTTACCACATTGCCATCAATTTGAGTAATTGTATATCCTCGTGCTAAAGTTTTAAGTGGACTTATACTGTCTAATTTTGTTATCAATTTTATATAATTGGTTTGTTCTTTATTGAAGATATTTTTTGTTGTATTTTCAATTGTTTTTACATGGCTTTCAATTTTCATAAATTCATCTTGTATTTTTCTTGTAGGATCTGTGAACACTCTTGATTTCATGCATTTTTCATATCTCATTTTCATGAATTCTAACTTTTTTTGTAAAAGAATTTTAAATCTATTTTGATATACATGTATGTTTTCTTTTAATTTAAATATATCTGGAACAGCAAGTTCTGCTGCAGCAGATGGAGTTGGTGCTCTTAGGTCAGCTACAAAATCTGCAATTGTAAAATCCGTTTCATGTCCAACTGCCGATATTATAGGTAACTTAGAATTGTATATTGCTCTTGCAACTTCTTCTTCGTTAAATGGCCACAAATCTTCTAAAGAACCTCCACCTCTTGCCAATATAATTACATCTACATTGCCAAGTTTATTCATGGTTTCAATTCCTTTAGCAATTTTGCTTGCAGCTCCCTCTCCTTGAACTGGAACTGGTAGTAATTTTATATGTACATTTGGATTTCGCCTTGTAGATACATTTATTATATCTCTAATTACTGCTCCGGTTTGAGATGTTAATACTCCAATTTCTTTTGGAAATACTGGTATTTTTTTCTTTTGAGCCACATCAAATAAACCTTCTTTTTCAAGCCTACTTTTTAATTCTTCATATGCTTTATATAAATTTCCCATTCCATCTTCTTGCATTGCTTTAGCATATATTTGATATACACCGTCTCTTTCATACACAGATACACTTCCAAAAATCATAACTTTCATTCCGTCTTTTGGCGTAAAATCTAACTTATCTGCATATCCTTTGAACATTATGCATTTTATTAATGACTTTTCATCTTTTAATGTAAAATATAGATGTCCTGTTGCATAGTGATTTTTAAAATTTGAAATTTCTCCTTTTACTAATACACTTGCTAACATTTCGTCTTCGGAAATTTTATTTTTTATGTATAAATTCAATTCTGACACTGATATTGCTTGATATTTCATATGTTTATCCTTCTTTAACTATACTTGCCAAAACTCCATTTATGAATTTTGGTGATGTTTCTTCTCCATATTTTTTAGATAATTCAACAACTTCATTTATTACAACTTTATATGGAATTTGTTTATATTTTAGTTCGTAAATTCCAAGTTTTAATAAACTTAAGTTAATTTTTGAAATTCTTTCAATTTTCCAATCATCTTTTAAGTTTTTCTCAATTAATACTTTTATTTCAGCTTCATTTTCTTTTATTCCTTTTGCTATGTCAGTTATATATTCTATTCCATCTTTTGTATCAACTTCATTTACATTTAAAAATATTTCGATTTGCTCTTCTAATTCATATTCTTTTTGAACTTCTAGACTATATACTAATTTAAATGCTAATTCTCTTAACGCTGTTCTTCCCATTTTATTTGCTCGTATAATATACGTATTTTATTATACGAATCTCCTTTCCATGCCATTTCTACATTTTATCAATAAATTTTTTTATTCTATCTTTTACTTCATTTTTGTTGTGTTGTACATAATTTCCAATAAATGCTCCAAGTACTATTAATATAATCCATAAAATTACATTATATAATCTTGTACACATTATCAGTATTGCGATTATTACGCCTACTATTATACCTTTATATTGCTCCCAAAAATCTTTCATTTATTTATATCCTTCCTTTCACGAGGCACAAATTCGGTTAGAATAAAAGTATATGTGAAAAAATGTTACTTTTTTCACATATTATGTACTTATTCTTCTACCTTTTTTTCTTGCTTATTTGAATAATTGTTAACTTTTACGTTAACTTGTTTTACTTCTAAGTCTAAAACATTTTTTATTGTTTCCATGATTTTAAATTGTAAATTACTTGAAAGTTCTTTTACAATTACTTCTGGTCCAACTTCTAAATTTACATTTATTATTAGGTTGTTTTCATTATCCACTGTGGCTTTCGTTGATACTTGTTCGATATTTTCAAATCCTTTTACTACGTTTTTTGTTAGATTGTCTATTGTTTCTTTTGTGATTAATAATTTACCATTTTCATTTTGTAATAGTATTCCTTTTTTGTCCTCGCTTTTTGTTTTTCCTCCAAAAAATATGCATTTAATAGATAGTAAAATAAATACTACACTTATTCCTAATGTTACTTTTGAAGCTATATCTCCAGCAATCACTTCTTCTAATATTTTTGTTACTAGTTCTGGTTTTAACCAACCAAATACTAATGTACAAGCTATTACCGCTAATATTAATACTATATATGAGTATATTACTAAAGCTATTTTTTCTAATACTTTCATTTTTCCTTCTTCCTTTCACGAGGCTCAAATATGGTTAGAATATAATCACATTTATTGTTTTAATTTTTCCTCTTAACTTTTTTGATTTTTTCATTTGATTTTAAATGTAAATTTTATCTTATTTTTACTGTTTATTCTTATTGCTTATTTCTTATTTTTTTATTCTTCTTCAGAATTTTCCACCTCTGGTTCGTCTTCTTTCTTCTCTGCTGGAATATTAACTCCTTGAACATGTACATTTACTTCTGATACTTTTAATCCTGCCATTCCTTCTACTGCTTTTTTTACTCTATTTTGAATTTCAAATGCAACATCTGGTATTCTTACTCCATATTCTACAATTATGTTTACATCTATTTTTGCTTTGTTATCATCTGTTTCTACTTTTATTCCTTTTGCTAAATTTTTCTTTCCACTTAAAACTTCTCCTATTCCTCCTGCAAATCCACCTTGCATGCTTGCTACACCTGGAACTTCTGATACTGCAACTCCTGCAATTACTGCAATTACATCGTCAGCAATTTTAATTCCTTGTTCTTGTTTTTCTTCCTCTATGTTAACATTCTCCTCTAGATCAATTTTTTTGTTTTCTTCCATACTAATCATCCTTTCTTTTTTAAATGATTTTTTCAATATGTTTATTTTACATATTGCGTATATAGTATATCAATTTTTCTTAATTTTTACAACTGTTTTTTGGATTTATGTTAAAGTTTTTTTGATTTTTGGTTTCTTATAAGTAAACTTCTTTAAAAGTCTGTGTCAGCATTTTGGTTTTTATTTAAAAATTTCTCCAACTTCGATTTTATTTCCTCTTAAATAGTCTTGAGCACTCATTCTTTTTGAATTTTCTCCTTGGATTTCTACTACTTGTAAAACTCCATCTTTAGCTTTTATATAAAGACCTATTTTACTATTTTGTATTAAAACTGTTCCATTTTGTCTTGCTTGTATGTTTTTTATTTTGTCTTGCACAGATCCTTCTGGATTCTCGCCTAAAATTGCTGCGTTTTTCACATAGATTTCAGCAAGCTCGTTTTCGCTAACTGCTTGAACTTTCCAAAATTTTATTTTCTTTCCGTTTAAATTTGTCACTGCTCCCATTATTGGATTCAAACCTCTTACTTGATTTTTTATTTCAATAGCTGTCTTTTCATCCCAATTAATCTTTGTGTCTTTTTCTTTGTCGAGCATTGGAGCAATTGAAAAATCTTCTCCTTGCTTAGTTCTTGGTGCTGTTCCATTTTCAATTTGTTTTAGGGTTTCTTTTAGTAACTCTCCACCAATCTTAGATAGCCTATCCCACAACTCTCCTGTAGTTTCGTCTTCTCCTATTTCAACTTCTTGTTTTAATATCATGTCTCCTGTATCCATTCCAATGTCCATATACATTGTTGTAATTCCAGTTGTTTTTTCTCCATTTATTACAGCCCATTGTATAGGTGCTGCTCCTCGGTATTTTGGAAGTAATGAACCGTGTACATTTATACAACCTTTTGGTGGAATTTCTAATATTTCTTTTGGTAAGATTTTTCCATAAGCCACAACACAAATTACTTCTGGCTCTAACGCTTTTAATTCATTTATAAATTCTTCATTATTTCTTACCTTTTGTGGTTGGTATATTTTTAAGCCTTTTTCTTCTGCATATTCTTTTACAGGTGATGGCTTAAGCTTCATACCTCTACCACTTGGCTTATCTGGATTTGTCACTACCGCTAAGATTTCATGTCCATCTTCATATATTGCTTGCAATGATTCTTTTGCAAAGTCTGGTGTTCCCATAAATATTACTTTCATATCTCATAATCCTTTCTTTTTTGCATTAGCTATATTTAAAATTTTGTTTTTTTGACGTTTTTATTGTTTTTTTATATTATTTACTATGTAATTTGAAATGTCAGCAAATTGTTGAAGTGAAAGTTCCTCTGCTCTTACATTTTCACTTAAATTCATATTTTTTAATACTTCTATTCCTTCTTCTTTACTAACAAAAACTTTTGCATTTGTTAGAGCATTTAATAATGTTTTTCTTTTTTGCATAAATGCACTTTTTATTACTCTAAACATTACTTCTTTGTTTATCACATTTATATTTTCTTTGTCTCTTATTTTTAGTTTTATTACTTCTGATGTAACTTTTGGCTCCGGAATAAACGACGTGTTTGGAACTTCTATTATTTTTTCAGTTTCACAATAATAGTCTATTGCATATGTTATGGCTCCTGTGTTTTTGCTTCCTGGTGCTGCAATTAATCTTTCTGCTACTTCTTTTTGTATCATTACAGTTATACTTTCTATGTCTAGCTTTTCTTCTAATAATTTCATTATAATAGGTGTTGTTATGTAGTATGGTAAATTTGCTACAACTTTACATGGTCTATTTTCTTCTTTTATAATTTTGTTTAAGTCTACTTTTAGTATATCGTCATTTATTATTTGAAGATTTTTGCTTGTTATAAATCTTTGCTTTAAGATTTTTATCATTTTTTCATCAAGCTCTATACATATAACTTTTCCTGCTTTTTCTAATAATTTTTTTGTTAAAGTTCCTAATCCTGGTCCAATTTCTATTACTAAGTCCTGCTCATGTATATCTGCACTCTCAACTATAGTTTCTATTACTTCATCACTTATTAAAAAGTTTTGTCCTAAATTTTTATTTGCTCTAATATTGTACATTTTTAGTATTTGTTTTGTTTCTTCTAAACTATTCATTTTTTATCAATTCCTTTCTCAAGGCACAATTCTAGTTGTAAAATAATTTTTTTATTTTTTAACATCGAGCTTATTTTATCACATTATTGCCATATTTATCAAGCAATTTAGAAAACTTGTAATATATGATTTAATTTATATCTGGTTTTTGTTAAATATATTTCTATAACATCAAATCTTATTTCTGTGTCTTTAATATTTTTACTATAAAGGTAATATTGTGTTGCTGCTTTTATATGCTTTTGTTTTGCTTCTGTTACCGCTTCTGCAGGTGTTCCAAACGACACGGATTTTCTCGTTTTCACCTCAACAAATACTATTTTTTCAGGTTTTTCTTGTTCATAAATTACAGAAACTCCTTCACTTGCTATTATGTCTATTTCCCCTTGCCTGCATCTAAAATTTCTTTCTAATATTTTATATCCTTTGCTTTCAAGATATTTTGCTGCTATATCTTCTCCTAATTTTCCTATCATTTGATTTTGTAATTCTTTTTTTCTTTGTTCAATTTTTGCTTTTCTTTCTAACATTTTTTCATATTTATTTTGCATTTTAATTCTTCCCTTCTTTTTATACTATTAATTAACTATATTTTGTAATTTATATGTTTTCTGACTTCTTGTTTTAGTTTTTTTGTTTTGTTTTTGGTTTTTTGCTTTTTGCTTTTTGCTTTTTACTTTTTAATTTCTGACTTTTGAGCATTAAGTCTTTTTTCGATATTTTTTTCCAGCTGTTTCCTCAATCAAATCTTCTAACTGCATTAATGTAAGTAAAGTTGTAACTTCACTTATACTTTTATTTGTTTTTCTTGATAGTTCATTAATTGATTGTGATTCTTCTGTTAGATTATTATATATTTCTTGATATTCTTCACTAACTTCTAATTTTTGTTTCTCACTTGGAGCAAGTTCTTCCTTTAGTTTATTAGATTTTTTATTTTTAACTAAATTTGTCTCATTTTCTTTTTTTGTAATTTCATAAAAATCAAAATTATCATTTGGAGTCAAATTAAGCTCTGGATATTCTTCTATAATATCTTCAACACTCATGACTAATTTTGCTCTTTTATCTCTTATCATTTGATTTGTTCCAAGTCCTCTTGAATTTTCTAAACTACTTGGAATGCAAAATGCTTTCTTTCCTTGTTCTATTGTGTGTCTTACAGTAATACTTGCACCACTGTTTCGTCTTGCTTCAATTACTAATGTTCCAATTGCTAGACCAGCCACAATTCTATTTCTTTCTCTAAAATGGTCTGAACTTTCTTTTTCATCTGGCTCATATTCGCTTACTATTAATCCTCCTTTTTGCAATATTTCTTCATATAATTTTTTATTTTGTATTGGATAAATATTTTTTAAGCCACATGGTAAAACTACAATTGTTTTTCCCTTTGCGTTTAAACATCCTCTATGTGCACATGCATCTATTCCAGCAGCAATTCCACTGATAATATTTAAATTATATCCTACTAAGTTGTTAACAAATTTCTTGCACATGTTTTGTCCATAAACTGAATATTTTCTTGACCCTACAACAGCAATTGAATTTTGTTTTAACAATTCCATATTTCCTTTTACATATAATTTTTCTGGCGGTTTCTTAATTGTTCTTAATCTTTCCGGATATTCTTCATCTGCAAATTTTATTACTTTTATATCTTGAATTCTTTCTTCCTCTTTTATTTGTAATATTTCTTTTTCAATAATATCGTTAACATCTCTTTTATTATCTTTTATAATTTCTTCACAGATTTTTTTTGCAATTTTCCCATTTTGTTCAAAACATATTTTTTTTGCAACATCTTGGGTTACATAGTAATTCTCAATATTCTTTTTTAAATTTTTACCATATTCCTGTATTGTATTTTTAATAAAATAATCTTCATCTTGTTTATATTTTTGTGTATTGCTTTTAAACCATGCATAATCTCGGGTTCTTATCTCTAAAGTATCTTTCAAAAATTTTAAATTAATTAAATTTTTATTAATATCTTTTATATTTCATCACCTCTTCAATCTTCTAACTCAATAATACTTTTTGGATCTTTTATTTAAAATGTTGATTTGCAAAACATATTTTATTTTTATTTTTAACATTTTGTCTCAGTGACGCACTTTTTCTGCTCTCTCATTCAAAATGTTGATTTGCAAAACATATTTTATTTTGGTTTTTAACATTTTGTCTAAGTCGATGCACTTTTTCTGCTCTCTCATTCAAAATGTTGATTTGCAAAACATATTTTATTTTGGTTTTTAACATTTTGTCTCAGTGACGCACTTTTTCTGCTCTCTCATTCAAAATGTTAATTTGCAAAACATACTTTATTTTTGTTTTTAACATTTTGTCTAAGTCGATGCACCTTTTCTGCTCTCTCATTCAAAATGTTAATTTTAAAAAATAACATATATATTTTGGTATTAAATATTATGAATTTTTAAAATATTTCTTATCTAATTCCCTGTATTGCAGTGCCTCTGCTACATGCTGATATTTAATCATTGGGCTATTGTCCAAGTCTGCAATTGTCCTTGAAACTTTTAAGATTTTGTTGTATGCTCTAGCACTTAATCCTAATTTTGAAAATGCTGCTTCTAAAACCTTTTTACTACGTTCATCTAGTACACAAAATCTTTCAATTAAATTATTTGTTAGTTCTGAATTAGAATAAATATTTAATCCTTTATATCTTTCTAATTGAATTTTTCTTGCTCGATCAACTCGTTGTTTTATTTCTTTAGAAGTTTCACTTTTCACCTGAAAGCCTAATTTTTCATATTTAACAGGTTCAACTTCAATATGTAAATCAATTCTATCTAAAATTGGTCCACTAATTTTATTTCTATATCTATTTATAGATGCTGCACTACATGTGCACTCTTTTTCTGGATTTCCAAAATAGCCACATTCGCATGGATTCATACTCGCAATCATCATAAATTTGCTTGGAAATGTGGTTGTTCCCATCACCCTGCTTATAGTTACATTTCCATCTTCAAGTGGTCCTCTTAACATTTCTAGAGTGCTTTTCTTAAATTCCGAAAGTTCATCTAAAAACAAAACTCCATAATGTGCCAAGCTTATTTCACCGTGGTTTTGGGATTCTTCCTCCTCCAATTAAAGAAATTGCTGAAATAGTATGATGTGGATTAATAAATGGTCTTGTTTTTATAAGTGCAGTTCCACTTGTTATTTTTCCTGCTATACTATGAATTTTGGTTATTTCTAAAGATTCTTCGGGACTCAAATTTGGAAGAATTGTAGGAAGTCTTTTTGCTAGCATAGATTTTCCTGTACCTGGACTTCCAACTAACAAGCAATTATGTCCTCCAGCTGCTGCTATCTCTAAAGCCCTTTTGGTTCTTTCTTGTCCTTTAACTTCAGAAAAATCCATATCAGTTTTAGTTGTATTTTCAACCTCATTTTTTTCTACATATTTAAAACTTTCAATTTTTTCTTTTCCATTTAAATAATTTATTACTTGCCTCAAACTCTTTACTGGAATCACTTCTAATCCTTCAACAACAGATGCTTCGTAGCAATTTGCTTCAGGAATTACAACTTTTTTAATGCCCAAATTCTTAGCTTCAATACACATTGGTAAAACTCCATTTACTCTATTTACTTTTCCACTTAAAGACAGTTCTCCAACAAAAACAGTATTTACTAAATCTTTTTGAACAGTAGGTGAAATTTGCCCTATTGCAATCAGCAAACCAATTGCCATAGGTAAATCAAAATCACTGCCTTCTTTTTTTATATTTGCAGGTGCTAAATTTACCAAAACTTTCTGAGTAGGAAATTCTACCTTTGAATTTTTTATTGCGGCTTTAATTCTTTCTTTAGCCTCTCTTACAGTAGTATCTGGAAGTCCTACTACATCATAGCTTGGCATTCCTTTTGCTATATCAGTTTGAACATCAATTAAATACCCCTCCAAACCTATTAATGCAATTGTTTTAATTTGTGATAACATAATTACCTCCCTTAATTTGATATTTTTTTTATTTTTAATTGATTTTTTTTATTTATTACTATAAAATATAGTAAATTTATATTTTACGTCAGATGAAAGGATTGAATTTATAAATGAAAAAAACTAAGAAAAAAAGCAAGAAAAGTAATAGTAAAGTTGTAAAAATAAAAAACAACTTAAATGTTGCAAATACCATTTCTACCAAAAAATTACGAGCAATGTTACTTACTGTCTTTATTTTATTAATTATATTGTTATTTAGATTAGCTTGGCTTAAATTTGTTGATGGAGAAAAACTTCAAAAAAAGGCATATGAACAGCAAACTTTAACCGAGACAATTTCCGCAAAGAGAGGTTCAATATATGATTCTACAGGCGCAATTTTAGCGGTAAGTTATGATGCAGATAATGTAATTGTTAATTTAGATAAAATTACAGATGAAAATCGTTCAAAAATTATAACCGAGCTATGTACAGTGTTAGAATTAGAGCAAGAAAGTTTAAATGAAACATTTAATAATAATACAGGAAAAACAATTGTTGCAAAAAAAGTAACACAAGAAAAAGTAGACGAGCTAAAAAAATGGACAACTGAAAATAAGCTTACTACAACAATATATACAGAAGAAACAACTTCAAGATACTATCCTTATTCTACACTTGCTTCAAATGTAATCGGCTTTTGTGGGACAGATGGACAAGGGCTTAACGGTATTGAATATAGTTGGGATACTTTATTAACTGGAACAGCTGGAAAATCAGTTAGTTCAAAAGATGCATCTCAAGCTCAAATTGCAAATACAGAAGAGACCTACATTCCTGCTGAAAATGGATATAATTTATCTTTAACAATAGATGTAAATATTCAAAGTATTGTAGAAAAATATTTAAAACAAGCTGTAATAGATAATGACTGTAAAAAAGGTGGAAATGCAATTGTAATGGACCCTTCAACTGGGGATATTTTAGCTATGGCTTCATATCCAGATTACGATTTAAATACTCCATTTACTCCAAATATTTCAATTTCAAAGGATTGGGACAAACTAACTAATACCGAAAAGTCAAATGCTCTTTACAGTATGTGGAATAATAAATGTGTAACTGATACATACGAACCCGGTTCAGTTTTTAAAACTATAACTGCTGCAATCGCTTTAGAAGAAAATATTGTAGAAGTTGATAAACCAGGTGTATTCTATTGTTCTGGCGTTCAAAAAGTTGCAGATAGAGATATACAATGTTGGAGAACAACACCTCATCAATCTGAATCTCTTCGTGATGCATACAATAACTCTTGTAACCCTGCTTTTATACAATTAGGTATGAAAATTGGAGCAGAATTATCCTATAAATACTATGATGCATTCGGATTTTTCAGTAAAACAGGAGTTGCTTTATCAGGAGAATCTTCAGGAATATTCTTTAATATAAAGGATGTCGGTCCTGTTCAACTTGCTACAATGTCATTCGGGCAACGTTTTACAATAACTCCACTACAAATGATAACATCAATTTCTGCAATTGTTAATGATGGAATTTTAATGGAACCAAGAATTGTAAAATCAGTTACAAATACTGATACTGGAGAAATAACAACTGTATCTCCAACACAAGTTAGACAAGTTGTATCTAAGAAAACATCTGAGACAATAAAATCAATGATGCAATCTGAAGTTGAAGTTGGTACTGGAAAAAGGGCTGCAGTTAGCGGATATACAATAGGTGGAAAAACTGGTACATCTGAGCCAACTGCTAGTAATCAAGATGCTGGTTATGTTGCTTCATTCTGTGGAATTGGACCAATTGAAGATACCAAAATTGTTGTTTTAGTAAATTTATACGACCCTCAAGGCGAATCTCACCAAGGAGGACAAATCGCCGCTCCTGTAGTTGCAGATATATTCTCAAAAGTTTTACCTTATTTGGGCGTACCTTCTAATGCAGAAGGTAGTAACGAAGTTAATA
>JAFTFU010000135.1 GCA_017458285.1 Clostridia bacterium
AAGAGCCAATGATAACTAAATATAATATTTGCACATTAGGATATAGTCAAACATTAAATATTGAAAAAGCAAAAAAAGATTTGAATTATATTCCTAAAATGACATTAAGCGAAGGGATAAAAAAGTATGCAGAAGATTATAAAAGAAATAAAGTATTATAATTGTGGCTATTGTACTAATAATCTAAAGTTGGTTTTTAAGAAACATAAGAAAGAAATAAAAAAATTTCCAGCAGGTGTATTTTTAATGGAACATCCTAAAGAAGGATATATTCTATTTGATACAGGATATAGTACAGATATTTATAATATTGGCTGGAAAGGTAAATTATATAATTTATTTAATCCAACTTATGTAAAAAAAGAAGATCAAATCAATATTCAATTGGAAAAAGATAATATTAAATGTAGTGAAATAAAGTATTTAATACTATCACACTTACATCCAGATCATATTGGATGTGTTAAATATTTTAAAAATGCAAAAATAATCGTATCAGAAGAAGCATTTAATACTTATAAAAAGAACAAAACAAAGTATTTGATTTTTGATAAGTTATTGCCAGATTGGTTTGAACAAAGACTAACAATTATAAATGATAACGAATTAAAAGAAAATAAGAATAAATATTTTACATATTTTGATTTATTTAAAGATAAAAGCATATTATTAACAAAAGTAAATGGACATGCAAAAGGTCAAATATGTTGTTTAATAGAAAATAAATTGTTTTTAGGTGCAGATTCAAGTTGGGGTAATAGTTTTGTTGGAAAGGCAGAAAACTTTAGGATTTTTCCAAGACTTATACAATCGAATATGAATGACTATATAACAAATGATAAATTACTTAAAAAAATGCAAAATGATGGGATTATATTATGTTTTAGTCATGACACCTACGACAAAGAGGTGATCCAGTTATGAGTGAAAAATTAAATGTTGTAAAAAATTTTATCTCGATGAGATATTTTAAAAAGTTTAAGACAAGAGATAAATTAGAAAAATACCAAAAAAAAATGCTTTTGAAACAAATGAAATACATTAAAGAAAATTCAGAATATTTTAAAAATATCAAAGCAGACAGTATAGAAGATTTTAAAGACTTGCCACTTATGGATAAAAAGGTAATGATGGAGAATTTCAATAAATTAAATTGTGTAGGTATTGATAGAGATAAGGCACTTGAAATTGCCATAAATGGCGAAAAAAGTCGAAATTTTGATGAAAAACTTAATAATATATCTGTTGGTTTATCATCAGGTACGAGTGGGGCAAGAGGTTTATTTATTATAAGTGATAAAGAAAGAGAATTGTGGGCAGGTGGTGTTCTAGCAAAGTTTCTACCAAAAGGAAACATACTAGGTCATAAAATAGCTTTTTTCTTGCGAGCAGATAATAATTTGTATGAAACCATTGATTCAAAGGCAATAAAGTTTAGATATTTTGACATTATGAAAGATATGAATGAAAATATAAAAACTTTAAATGAATATCAGCCAACTATTATTGTTGCTCCTCCATCAGTATTATTGATACTTGCTGAAGCACAAGAAAATAAGAAAATTAATGTAAATCCAATAAAAATAATTTCAGTAGCAGAAGTATTAACAGATGAAGATGCAGATTATTTTAAGAAGGTTTTTGGATTAAAAATAATACATCAAGCATATCAATGCACAGAAGGATTTTTAGGTTATGTATGTGAGTGTGGGAATTTTCATATAAACGAAGATGTTATATATGTTGAAAAGGAATACATTGATAAAGAAAGATTTGTTCCAATAATTACTGACTTTTTAAGAAAATCACAACCAATTATCAGATATAGATTAAATGATATTTTAGTTGAAGATAAGGAAAAATGTTCTTGTGGCTCTCCAACTATGGTTATAAAGAAAATAGAAGGTAGAGAAGATGATATATTTATTTTTAATGGAATAAAAGGAAAAGAAATTACAGTTTTCCCAGATTTTATAAGCAGATGTGTAATATATGCAAATGGTATTAGAAATTATAAAGTAGTTCAAGAAAATAAAGACAGTATTACAATTTATCTTGATAATATGAATGAACAAATAAAAAAGCAAATAAGAAGTGAATTTAATACGCTTGCTGAAAGAATGAAGTTTTTATGCCCAAAAATAAGTTTTGAAAAATATGAATTTAATTTAGCAAGAAAAATGAAACGTGTAGAAAGGAAGAAATAAGCAATATGAGAAATATTAAAATAATAGGATATGGCAATTATTTACCAAATAATATAGTAGAATTTGATGGGGAAAAAAGATATAGATGTAATGGAAGCGAAACTCAATTAGATATGGCAGTTAAGGCAGCAAATAAAGCATTAGAAAATGCTAAACTAGATATTAAGGATATTGATTGTATTGTTTCAGCTAGCGCAGTTATTATGCAACCAATACCATGTAATGCAGCACTTATTCATGAACAGATAGCAAAGGATACAAATATACCTGCAATGGATATAAATACAACTTGCACAAGTTTTGTAACTGCATTAGACACAATGTCATATTTAATTGAAGCTGGAAGATA
>JAFTFU010000136.1 GCA_017458285.1 Clostridia bacterium
TATTTAAAAGCGGCACTCCTCAAGAACTTGCCTCGGATGAAGAAGTGAGAAAAAAATATTTAGGAGATAATTTTGAATTAAGGTAAAAACAAATGCTACTCATATATATAGACAAACAAACAAACCGATTAGGTTACACAATCAACTTAATATTTAAGGAATTATTGCAAGTTGATTATATGGTAACCACATCAAGAGAACAGTTTATTGCTCTTGGTGGTGCTAAATTGTCTTATTGTGAGAGTAAAATATATGACGAAATACATATATCCAATACTAATAATCTTCTTTTTGAAACTAATATTTATTCCTTGGACATTGATTATGTTTTTGAGGACGGTATTCATAAAATATTCCGTAATTATGGCAATGATGATTCGTTGGGATTTGATATATTTGCAGCAACTTTTTATATGGTCTCAAGATATGAAGAGTATTTGCCATTTATCCGAGATGAACACTTGAGATTTAATGCTAAAGACAGTATTGCTTGGCATAAAAAGTTTTTAGAGAAACCTGTCGTTAATATTTGGGCTGAGTTTTTGAAGAAAAAATTATTGGAAAAATATCCAGATTTGCAATTTGCAACAAGAGAATTTACTTTTGTTAATACAATAGATGTGGATCAGGCATATTGTTACAAACATAAGGGATTGTATAGAACTGTTGGAGGATTTATGCGTGATATATTGCATAGAGATTTTAAAAAATGCTTGCAGAGATTTAAGATTTTATGTAATTTGGACGAAGACCCTTACAATTGCTTTGATTATATCTTACAAAATGTTACTAAATACAAACTTCATACAATTTTCTTCTTTCTTTTCGGAACTCATTCTAAATTTGACAAAAATACATCGCCTTATAACCGTTCTTTTCAGTTGCTTGTAAAGAATTTAAGTGATTATTCACAGATAGGAATCCATCCTTCGTATTATTCAATTGAATATCCTCAAGAGATAACACGGCAAATAAAGATGATGACTTCTCTTATTCATAAGAAAGTTTTGGCATCACGTTTTCATTATTTGAGATTTTCTTTGCCTCAATCTTATAATGAGATGGCAGATAACGGTATTACGGATGAGTATTCTATGGGGTATTCGGATTGTATAGGATTTCGTGCCGGTATATGTACACCTTATAATTTTTATGACTTAGACAGGGATTGCGAAACTAAATTAAAAGTTCATCCTTTTGCATTTATGGATGTGGCATTAAAGAATGGATTATCTCTTACGGAAGATAGTTCTTGGGAAAGAATAAAAGAGTTGATTGATGAGGTGAAACAGGTTAATGGAGTGTTTATAAGTTTATGGCATAACGAATCTTTGTCAGATTATGAACAATGGCAAGGTTGGAGAATGTTATTTGAGAAACAGATAAGGTATATAGAAAATCTTTAAAACTTGAAGTAGGAAAATGAGAGTAGTAACTGGAGCAGCAGGATTTATCGGAAGTTGTATGGTTGGCAAACTCAATAGAGAGGGTGTTAATGATATAATTATCGTTGATGATTTTACAAAAGAGGATAGAAGAGCTAATTGGGAAAATAAACAATATATAGAAAAAATTGATAGAGAAGATTTTTTGACTTGGTTTTCAGAGAATGCAAATAAAATAAATGAATTTTATCATTTAGGAGCTCGCTCTGCTACTACGGAATTAAGTTGGACAGTTTTGGAAAGATTGAATTTGAATTATACAAAACAGATTTGGAAAATTTGTTCAGAGAATGATATTCCTTTAATATATGCATCATCAGCTGCAACTTATGGTGCGGGAGAACAAGGATATGATGATGATTTGACTATTATACCTAAATTACAGCCGTTGAATTTATACGGAAAGTCAAAACAAGAGTTTGATTTATGGCAATTGAAACAAGAAAAGAGACCTCCTTTTTGGGCAGGGTTGAAATTTTTTAATGTTTATGGACCCAATGAATATCATAAACAGAGAATGGCTTCTGTTATTCTGCATGCTTTTAATCAGATAAATAATAGTGGTAAAGTTTGGTTGTTTAAATCATATAAAGAAGGATATGAAGATGGTTGGCAGTTAAGAGATTTTGTTTATGTAAAGGATTTGGTTGATGTTATGTATTTTTTAATGGTTAATAAACCTAAAAGTGATATTTATAACATAGGAACCGGTCATGCAAGGAGTTTTTGGGATTTGGCAAAGAATACTTTTGTTGCTATGAATAGAAATGTGAATATAGAATTTATATCTATGCCTGAGGATATTAGAGATAAATATCAATATTTTACAGAAGCTAAAATAAATAAGTTAAGACACGTTGGTTATTCTGAAAAATTCTATTCTTTAGAAGAAGGTGTGAAAGATTACGTGCAGAATTATTTAATTAATCATTTATATTATTAATATGAATTATAAAGTAAAATTAAAGGATATAAATACGTTCATTTTTGATTACGACGGAGTAATCAGTGACGGTTATATTTATACTGCAAATGATGATATTATAATGCGTAGCGGTAATGTAAAGGATGGTTATGCTATACAGTATGCTATAAAAAAAGGATATAATATAGTTATAATCTCAGGAGGTAGCGGTAAAAGTATAGAAACCCGAATGAGAATGTTAGGGGTGAGAGATGTATTTATATCTGCTGGCAATAAATTAGAGATATATTATAAATATTGCAAAGAACATAATCTTGAACGCAAAAATATTTTATATATGGGTGATGATATTCCGGATTATGACATAATGCAGAATGTAGGAGTGGCAACTTGTCCTGCGGATGCTGCTTGTGAGATAAAACAAATTGCAGATTATATTTCGGATAAAAAAGGAGGGCAAGGTTGTGTTAGGGATATTGTTGAGCAAGTATTAAAGTTGCACAACAAATGGTTTAACGAAGATTCAAAGGAATGGTAAAATTAAGTTTAAAGACAGTAAATAAGATTTTTATTACAGGATTAACGATACTTCTTTTATTCTGTAGTACAATTTATGCGCAATCTAAAGAGAATATTTTTACTTGTAGAGGAACATATTATCATAATAAATTTGAAAATAGACGAACTTCCAGCGGAGAATTATTTTCTCAAAAATTATATACTGCAGCACACAGGACGTTACCCTTACATACAATAGTAAAAGTGACAAATAATCGTACAGGAAAAAGTGTTTTGGTTAAAATTAATGATCGTTGCGGAAGAAATGGTATAATTGATTTATCGAAAAGTGCAGCAGATAAAATAAGTCTTAATGGTTCTGAAACAGTTACTATAGAAGTTTTAGGAAAAGATTACGTAGATATATGGAATCAACAAAATGCAATGTTTGCTGAAGGATTGGTTGTTGATAGTGAAAGAGTTGCTTATATAGATTCATTAATTACAGAACGTAAAGTTATATCTGAATATCAATATTACGTAAGGTTAAAAACGGTTGAAGGAGAAAAAAATGTAAAAAAGATACAGGATAATCTTCCTGAACAATATAAAAGAATGATGTCTGCAGAGAAGATATATAATGAAAAATTTTATTATATAAATATCGGACCGTTTCCGACAGAAAATGCTGCTAATTTGGCAATAAATGAACTTAAAAAGATGTATCCTCTTGCACATCTAATAAAAAAGAAAGAAATGTAAATTAATAGTTTAAATAGTTGATTATTAGTTAATAATTTGGATAATAAAATAAAAAATGAAAAAAATAATGCAAAAAAATGAAGTTTTAGTATTAATTAATGAGAAAAAATCTTTAATTTTGCACAATCTCTTTCTATATAGAAGAGAACAAAAATTTGTAATGTTTTTATGATAAGGATAAAGAATATATTTATTATAATAGTATCATTTCTGATAATTTCGGTTACGTGTAGTGTTTCTTTGCATGCACAACAGGAACCTCATTTTACTCAGTATATGTTTAATAGATTGTCCTATAACCCGGGGTATGCTGGCAGTAATGGAGCTATTTGTGTTACAGGATTCTTTAGAGAACAATGGATGGGGTTAAAATTGACGGATAACGGCCAAAACTCTTCTGCTTCTAAGGGAGAAACTATGAATATTTCCTTTGATATGCCAGTTAAATTCTTACATGGTGGTATAGGTGCAACATTTATTTCAGATAAAATAGGATATTACGACAATACATATATAAAATTGGATTATGCATATCGTTTTCAGTTACCTACGGGTAATTTAGCAATAGGTATAGAAGCCCAATTGTTCAATGCTTCATTAGATAACAGTAATTTAATTGGAGCAGATCAATGGGGAACCGATGATCATCCAAAACAAACAACCGATCCTGTGTTGAATAATTTAGATAAAGAAGATATGTTGTTTGATTTGGGCTTAGGTATTTACTATCAGGTTCCGGGAAAAGTTTATTTAGGTCTTGCAACCAGTAAGATAATGGAAACAAAAAGCGATAAACTTAAATGGAATAATAGAAGATTTTATTATGTGCTTGCTGGATATGAATGGACTATGCCGGATTATCCTTCTTGGCGATTATTACCGTCGGCATTATTGAAAACAGATTTTGCATCATCATCTGCATATCAAATAGATGCCTCTTTACTTGCCGAATATGAACATAAGATTTGGGGAGGTTTGTCTTACAGAATAGATGATGCTGTAATGTTGTTCGGAGGTTTTACCGTAAAAGATTTTAAAGTTGGTTTATCATATGATATTCCAACATCAAGAGTATCGACTCAAGGAACAGGTTCTTTTGAAGTCTTTTTGAGATGGTGCTTCAAATTAGAAACCTCTCCTAAGCGACCGACAAGTTACAAAAATACGATTTACATGTAATGTTTGTTTTCAAAATGGAAGTAAGATTTGTGAGTAATAAAGTAAGTTGTATTATTGTATAATTAAGATGTAGTGTTAATTTGACGTTGAGGATATATAAATCATTATTTTAATGAAAAATGAAACCAAAAACACAAATTGACCGTAAAAATAAAGAAAGTATAAAGATTTGATAAAATTTAGGAGATAAGGATATGAAAAAGTTAGTTTTGTTAGTAGCAACGGCAATGGTAATGGTAAGTTGCGGCAGTTCGGACAATGGAGAATTGATAGGAGTTCAAGAAAGACCGAAAACTATGGATATGCAACCGTATGGTATGGTTGATGTTCCTCAAGGTAGTTTTACTATGGGAAGTGCCGATGAGGA
>JAFTFU010000137.1 GCA_017458285.1 Clostridia bacterium
ATGATTGCAAAAGAAACTGAAAAAGTATTAAGCAAATAATTATCAAAAAGAAACTGAAAAAGTATTAAACAAATAATTATAAAAATAAACTGAAAAAATTATAAGCAAATAAGTATACAAAACAAACTAAAAAAAGCTTTAAGTAAATAATTATTCAAAACAAAAACGAAAGGAATGAATAAATAATGAAAATATTAGTATTAAACTGTGGTAGTTCATCACTTAAATACCAATTAATAAACATGGAAACTGAAGATGTATTAGCTTCAGGAAAATATGAAAGAATAGGAGAAGACGAAGCATTTATAGTACATAAAGTAAATGGACAAAAAATAGAAATAAAGCATCCAGCAAAAACACATGAAGAAGCTGTTGATTTTACACTAAAACAATTAATAAATCCAGAATATAAGGTAATAGACAGCTTAGACGAAATAGAAGCAATTGGACACAGACTAGTACATGGAGGAGAAAAAATAAATCAATCAGTAGTAATAACAGACGAAGTTGTAGAAATTTTAAAAGAATGCATTGACTTAGCTCCACTACATAATCCGGCAGGAATAATAGGAATTGAAGCATGTAAAAAAGTAATGCCAGGAAAACCAATGGTAGGAGTATTTGATACAGCATTCCACCAAACTGTTCCAAAAGAAAGATATATATACGCAGTACCATATGAATTCTATAAAAAATATGGAATAAGAAAATATGGATTCCATGGAACATCACATATGTATGTATCAGAAAGATTAGCTGAAATTGTAAAAAAAGATATAAGAAAATTAAAAATAGTAACATGTCACTTAGGACAAGGTTCAAGTATATGTGCGGTTGATGGCGGAAAATCAGTAGATACAAGTATGGGGTTAACTCCACTTGCAGGAATTCCAATGGTTACACGTTCAGGAGACTTAGATCCATCTGTAGTAACATTCTTAATGAAAAAAGAAAATCTAACAGCTGAAGAAGTTGAAAATATTTTAAATAAAGAATCAGGAGTAAAAGGAATTTCAGGATTAGCACCAGACTTTAGAGTAATTGAAGCAGAATCATATGGAGATAACGAAAGAGCAGCAATTGCTATTGAAAAATTTAAATATGAAATAGCTTCATATATTGCAAAATACGCAGTTGCAATGAATGGATTAGACTACATAGTATTTACTGGAGGAGTTGGAGAAAATCAAATAAATATCAGAAAAGGAATTTGTGAAAAACTTGCATTCATGGGAGTAGACATTGATGTAGATGCTAACAACATGAGAGGAGAAGAAAAAGAAATTTCTAAACCAGACTCAAAAATCAAAGTTTATGTTGTACCAACAAACGAAGAACTTATGATTGCAAAAGAAACTCAAAGATTAATATAACAAAAGAAAAAATTAACTTTGCTTTAAATGTGTTTGAAAGCCTAGTTGTACAAATAAAGTATAACTAAGGTTTTCTCGCATGTTTCAGCAATAAAATTTTTTCGAATTTTTAGGAAAGGATAGGATAGAGATGAATAATAAAATAGTACCAATTACATTACTTACAGGATACTTAGGAGCTGGAAAAACAACTCTAATAAATCACATATTAAATAATCAAGAAGGATACAAAGTTGCAGTAATAGTAAATGACATAGGAGAAGTAAACATAGATGCAGAATTAATTCAAAAAGGTGGAATTGTTACAGGAACAGATGATAGCCTAGTTCCACTTAGCAATGGTTGTATTTGTTGTACATTAAAAGTTGACTTAATGCAACAAATAGTTGATATAGTAAAAACACAAAAATTTGATTACATATTAATAGAAGCAAGCGGAATTTGCGAACCTATTCCAATAGCACAAACAATTACAGTACTTTCAGAATCTACAGAAGAATATGGTTTACCTAAAATTTGTAGACTAGATAATGTAGTTACAGTTGTAGATAGCTTAAGACTAGCTACAGAATTTGGATGTGGAGAAAACTTAGTTGACACAGAAAACATAGACGAAGAAGATATAGAAAACTTAATTATACAACAAATTGAATTTTGTAACATAATCGTATTAAATAAAACAGATGAAGTATCTCCAGAAGAACTTGCTAGAGTAAAGGCAATAATCAAAAAACTTCAACCTAGTGCTGAAATAATTGAAGCAAACTTTGGTGTGGTTCCAGTTGAAAAACTTTTAAATACAAATTTATTTGATTTTGAAAAAGCTGCAACATCAGCAGGTTGGCTTGAAGAATTAAACAGAGATGTTGAAGAAGAAGACGATGATGATGATGAACATGAACACGAACACGAGCACGAGCACGAGCACGAGCATGACCATGAACACGAGCACGAACATGAACATGAACATGAACATGAGCACGAGCACGAGCATGACCACGAACATGAACACGAGCATGACCACGAGCATGAGCATGGACACGGACATCACCACCACCATCATCATGGACCAGAGACAGAAGAGTATGGAATCAGTTCATTTGTATATTATAGAAGAAGACCATTTGGAAGAGATGAATTTGAAGAATTTGCAAATAGCTTACCTAGAAATATCATAAGATGTAAAGGTTTAGTATGGTTTGAAGATGAGCCAGAAATGTCATATATATTTGAACAAGCAGGAAAACAACTTGTATTATCAGAAGGTGGAGAATGGTTTGCAGTAGCACCAGAAGATGAATTAAAACAAATTTTAGAACAAAACCCAGATATACAAAAAGATTGGGACGAAACATATGGAGATAGAATGATAAAACTTGTATTTATTGGCCAAAATATGGATAAAAAAGACATTTTTGAAAAATTAGATAATTGCTTAAAAAATTAAACAGAAAAGAGTGATGAAATTGACGATGAAAGAAGTTACAAATTATCTTAATAATAAGTTAGATCAAGATGAAAATTTAGTTAGAATTACATTTTACGAGATAAGGATTAAATATAACTTATCAGAAGAAGAAACAGAAACTTTTTTGGAATTGGCTAAAAATAAATTCGAAAATACAGGTTATAATGTATTTTTTACTGGTGATACATACGAATATGAAAATATTCCAAAAGTGGTTCAAACAAATGAATTAATGGTTGCAGTAAAGAAATAAAAAGTGTCAAATTGGCACTTTTTTGTTTTGGAGAAAAAGTTCAATTTTTTAAATAAATATTTTGAAGTGAATTGAGTATAAATACCGTACACCTCAATTAACATAATTTCATATTATATATAAAACGAACGAAAGGAGTAATATATAATATGAAATTAGAAGGCAAAAAAGTAGGATTTGTAATAACAGGG
>JAFTFU010000138.1 GCA_017458285.1 Clostridia bacterium
AAAAGCAAGTGAATTTGAAAAAGGCGACATAAATCAAGACGGAAAAGTAGATAAAGCAGATTTAGAAATACTATCAAATTATATGGCAAATTATAATGACGAAACAAACACATCTTCAGTACAATTAACAGCAGTGCAAAGAGAACTAGCAGACGTAAATCAAGATGGAACAATAAATGGAAAAGATGTTATGATGCTAAGTAAAAATGAAGAAGTAGTAACAAATTACGAATTAGGAGATGTAAATCAAGACGGAAAATTGAGTCAAGAAGATGTAGATTTATTATATGATTATGTAAGAGGGGTAGCACAATTAAACGAAAAACAAAAAGAGTTAGCAGACATAATAAGTGATGGAAAAATAAACACAAGAGATGTATCAAAATTAAGTGTAATAATAAAAGCAAGTGAATTTGAAAAAGGCGACATAAATCAAGACGGAAAAGTAGATAAAGCAGATTTAGAAATACTATCAAATTATATGGCAAATTATAATGATGAAACAAATACATCTTCAGTACAATTAACATCAGTACAAAGAGAACTAGCAGATGTAAATCAAGATGGAACAGTAAATGGAAAAGACGTTATGATGTTAAGTAGAAAAGTACAATAAAGATATTTAGTAAGATATTATAAAAAAGAATTTAATATAAGATAAAAAACACTATTTTTACACAAGTAGTGTTTTTTATTTGCTAAAAGAAAATTTTAATAACTATTGTAAATAATAAAAAAATATGATATAAAATAAAAGACTTAAAACCATTGAAAAATAGGCAAATGTTAACTTGAGTTGACAAATTTCCAACCCGAATTGGTAGAACGCAACCAAAAAAATATATATAATTTTCTTAAATTATGAAGGTAAAAAGCTTTAACCAAAATTGTATAAAAAAGGAAGGAAGAAAAAAATGAATTTAGGAGAAAAATTATTCGAATTAAGAAAAGAAAAAAATTTATCACAAGAAGCAGTAGCAGAAAAATTAAATGTAACAAGGCAGACTATATCAAAATGGGAGACAAATCAAAGCACACCAGACTTTGATAAAATAATACCAATATGCGAATTATATGAAATTTCAACAGATGAATTATTAAGAGGAGAAAAAAATACAGATGAAGAAACAAATAAAAATATAGAAGAAAACATAAATAATGATGAAACTTCAGATGATGATAAATTTGATTGGAACGAGGCAAAAAAGCATGTATTTACTAGAGGAAAAGAAGATGAAGAAAACTATGAGAATATGACTAAAAGTCAAATAAAACAAAAATCAGCAGAAGTTGTAAGTACATCAGTTTTTATTTATATTGCATCAGTTGCATTTTTAATAATAGGAGTAGCAGGATTCAACTGGAATGCAGTTGTAGTATTTTCGCTATTTTTAATAGGTTTAGCATGGGCTACTGAAAGAATAATTAAACATTATATGTCTATACCAAAATTTGAAAAAACAAAAGAAGAAAGAAAACAAGACAATGTTCTAAAGCAAGTAAACTCAATAGTAGGAACAATATGTTTAGTACTATATTTTATCATAAGTTTTGCAACAATGGCATGGTATATAACATGGGTAATATTTATAATTGAGGGATTAATATGTCAAATTATAAAGCTTTTATTTGCATTAAAGGGGGATGAAAATGATGAAGAATAAAGGACTAATTATAACATTAATAATTTTACTTGCAATAATAGTAATTTGTTTAATAGCATTTTTAGTAGCATGTTTAAGAGAAAATATAATGTTTTCAAAAGGATTTATATTTTTAGGAGAAAAAAATACAAATAAAATATTTGAACAAGAATATGAAGCGCAAGATATTGAAAACTTAGAAATTCTAGAAGAATCAGGAGATATTAAATTTGAAGAAACATCACAACAAAAAATAAAAATTGTTGTATATGGCGAAAATGAAGAAGATGTAGAAGTAACTTTAAATGAAAATAAATTAAAAGTAAATTACACAAAAAATAAAATATCATTTTTAAATTTAGGAAATCATAAAAACAATATAACAATATATATACCATCAAATTATTCAAATACAATAAACGTAAAAAATAACTATGGAAATTGTGAAATAAACGATTTAGAAAATGCAACAATAGATATAGATTGTGATTGCGGAAATGTAGAATTAGGAAAAGTAAAAAATGCAAAAATAAAATGCGACTATGGAAATGTTGAAATAGAAAGCGTTTTGAACAAATGTGATATAAGGTCAGACTGTGGAAATGTAGAAATAAAAAAATTAGAAATAAACGAAGATTCTAGCATAAAGTGTGATTTGGGAAACATAGATATTGAAGAAATAAACGATATATATGTTCAATCAGAAGTGGATTTAGGAAAAACAAATATCAGCAAAAATAACACAAACTCTGAAATTACATTAACATTAAAATGTGATTGCGGTAATGTAAATATTGGCAAATAAATATGAAAGGAAGAAAACATGAACAATATTATAGAAGTTAAAAATTTAGTAAAAGAATACAAAGAATTAAAAGCAATAGACAATTTAACATTTGAAGTTCACGAGGGTGAAATATTGGGGCTACTTGGACCAAATGGAAGTGGAAAATCTACAACAATGAATTGTATATTATCGTTGCTTAATTTTAGCAAAGGAACAATTAAAATATTTGGTAAAGAAATGAAACCAGACAGTTATGACTTAAAATCAAAAATAGGTGTAGTGTTTCAAGACGTATCAGTATTTGATGAACTAACAGTGTATGAAAACATTGACTATTTTTGCGGATTATATATAAAAGACAAAAAGACGAGAAAACAATACATAGAAGATGCTATAAATTTAGTAGGATTAGGAGAATTTAAAAAATTCTATCCTAAAAAGTTATCTGGAGGATTATTAAGAAGGTTAAATATTGCTTGTGGGATAGCTCATAAGCCAAAATTAATATTCTTAGATGAACCAACAGTTGCGGTTGACCCACAAAGCAGAAATAACATATTAGATGGAATAAAAAAATTAAGAGAGAATGGAGCAACCATAGTATACACAACGCACTACATGGAAGAAGTAGAAATACTTTGCGATAGAGTAATTATTCTTGATAAAGGTAAAGTATTAGCTGCTGGTACAACTGATGAATTAAAAGAACTTGCAAAAATTGAAGAAAAAGTAACTGTTGAAGTAAATAATTTAAATTCATCATATATTGAAAAAATAAAACAATTAGAAAATGTTGATGAAGTAACTTATAATGGAAACATATTGCTTGTTACATATAAAAAAGGCAAAAATAATCTAGTAGAAATGATAGATTATTTAAAAAAAGAGAGTATAAATTATAACAAAATCTATTCGGAAAGACCTACACTTAATGATGTATTTTTAGAGTTAACAGGAAAGGAACTTCGTGACTAATGTTTATACATAATTTTAAATATGCATTAAAAACTCTCTTTAGAAATAGAATGCTAATATTTTGGACATTTGCCTTTCCAATAATATTAGGAACATTTTTTAATATGGCTTTTTCAAATATAGAAAATAGTGAAAAGTTAGATATTATAAACATTGCAATTATAAACAATGAAGAATTTAAAAACAGCGAAATTTTTAAAGATGCTTTTGAAAATCTAAGTGACGAAAATAATGAAGAAAGATTATTTAACACAAAATATGTTACAGAATCAGAAGCAAAAAAAATGTTACAAAATAAAGAAATAGTAGGATTTTTAAAGCTTGAAGAAAATGAACCAAAAGTTACATTTGCTACATCAGGCATAGATGAAACAATATTTAAATATGTAACAGAAGAACTAGTTCAAACAGCTGATATATTTAAAAATTTATCTGAAGAAGAAATAAAAAAAGAAATGATGTCAGGAAACTTTAATATTGATTATGAATCAATTTACAAAAAGATTGCTGAAATTACTGAGAAGCAAGATGTTAAATTAACAAATATTTCAAATAAAAACTTAAGTTATACCATGATAGAATTTTATACGCTAATTGCTATGGCGTGCCTATACGGCGGAATAATTGGAGTGGTTGCAATAAATCAAAACCTAGCTAATATGTCAAATAAGGGAAAAAGAGTTGCTGTAAGTCCAACTTCAAAAGCAAAACTTGTTTTAAGTAGCGTATGTGCAAGCTATATTACTCAAATTATTGGAGTAGCATTATTATTTATTTACACAATATTTGTTTTAAAAGTAGATTATGGAGATAATTTAGCACTTGTTATAACTCTTGCAATGGCAGGAAGTTTGGCTGGATTATCTATAGGAACTTTTGTTGCTACTGTTTTTAAAACAAACGAAGGAACAAAAAACGGTATAATTATAGCATTTACTATGCTTGGATGTTTTTTGTCAGGAATGATGGGAATAACAATGAAATATATAATTGACAAAAATATTCCTATTGTAAATAAATTAAATCCTGCAAGTATGATTACAGACGGATTTTACTCACTATATTATTATGAAACATTAGATAGATATTTCTTTGATTTAGCAAGTTTACTTGTTTTTGCTTTTATATTGATATCAGTATCTTATATCAGTTTAAGGAGGCAGAAATATGACAGTATTTAAAACATTTTTAAAAATATTAAATAAAAATAAATTTATTATTATTTTATATACAGCTTTTTTAATAGGTTTTGGTGGATTTAATATGCAAACAAGTGAAAACAGCACAAATTTTGTTCAAAGCAAGCCAGATATTTTAATAATAAATAATGATGAGGAAAAAGGAATTACTAAGAATTTAATAAAATACTTAACAGAAAATAGTAATATAGTAGATGTAAAAGAAGATGAAGAATCAATAAATGATGCATTATTTTATAGAGATGTAAATTATATTATTTACATTCCGAAAAATTATTCTAAAGATTTTATTGACGGTAAAAATCCAGAAATAAAAATAAAAAGTACTGGAGACTATCAATCATCATTAGCAGAAATGCTACTTTCTAGATATATAAAAGTAGCAAATATATACCAAAAAAGTATTAATGATGAAAATGAATTAATTGATAAAATAAATGAAACATTATCTAAACAAACAGAAGTAGAAATAACTTCAAAACTTGATACAAGCAGTCTATCAAAAGCAACATTCTATTATAACTTTGCAAGTTATAGTATTCTTGCTTGCTTAGTCTATGTAATCTGCTTAATACTATCGAGTTTTAAAGATGAAAAAATTCAAAAAAGAACAATCATAAGTAGCATGAATTATAAAAAATATAATAGACAATTATTATTATCAAATAGTGTATTTTCATTAATTTTATGGATTTTCTATGTAGCACTAAGTTTTGCTTTAATTGGAAATGTAATGTTTTCAGAGCAAGGATTAATTTATATGATAAACTCATTTGTATTTACAATATGTGCTACAACAATGGCGTTCTTTATTGGAAATTTAGTTACAAATAAAAATGCTATAAATGGAATTGTAAATGTAGTAGCATTGGGTTCAAGTTTCTTATGCGGTGCGTTTGTGCCTATGCAATGGCTACCAGATTCAGTACTAAAAATAGCACATATATTACCATCTTATTATTACATAAGCACAAATGAGCTATTAAAAACTTTAGAAGAATTTAATTTTGAAACATTAAAACCTATAATTACAAATATGCTAATTATGTTAGGATTTGCAGTAGTATTTACAGTATTATCAAATATTGTTTCAAGAAGAAAAAGAAAGATAGGATAAAATAGAAATAATATTTTTTTAGAATTATTATTTGACTATTGAAAAATGTAAAAAAATGTAGTATATTATTTAACATAGAGAGTAAGTATAAAGCAGATGTGGGTGTTACCTCTAAACTTCGATTATTGTCGAGAGTGAGGAGGTGGTCATTATGGTAGAATTTTTACTTTTCCTAATTATAGGATTTATGATTTCAATAACCATAAATGTCGCCTTGTTGTGTATTGTATACATAATGTGGACTGACAAACAAATATAAAAAAAACACCACATTTAGCTTTGCCGAGCTGTGTGGTGTTTCTTAAATTATTAAGGTAACACACATTGTCTGTGGCTACTTACTTTCTATCCTTATTATATACACTTTTTTTATATTTGTCAATTTTTTTAAAAATTTTTGCTTAAAAACTTCAAAAACTTCAAACTTAAGGAAAAAGACAAATTGCAATAAATAGGGCTGATAGTTTGTTGAAATTAATAACCTATTTTTAAATAAAAAAATTAAAAATATTTAGGGAGAAGTATAATGTATAGAATCTTTTGTGAAAGTTATAAAAATTTTTTAAATACAATTGAAGAGGATAGTTATAGATTAAATATTGCAAGACCATTTGAACTAATTGTAAATTTAGAAAAATATAAAGATGCAAAAAGAAATAAAATTGAAATGTATAAAAGGTTAAGCGACTTGATAGCTTTTATGCAAGAAAGTATAGATAGATTTCCAAAATTTAAGGCTTTCCTATGGACTTTAGAATCAAGAGATATTAAAGGAGAAAAATATAATATAGAAACAAATGAAGAATTAGAGGAACAATGTAAATTAATAAATTCATTTTTAAAACTAGCGTATTGGTATTAAATACAAAAATTGTGTCAAGAAGAAAAAGAGAGATAGGATAAAATAGAAATAGTAATTCAGTAGTTTAAATAAATAGTAATTCAAGGTAAGATTAAATGAAAATATTGCTAAAAATCCAAAATATAAAAGTAAATATTATGGAACAGGTTATCCAGATGACGAATACGGAGTTTGTACTGATGTTGTTGCAAATGGATTAAAAGGTGCAGGATATGATTTAATGGAACTTGTAAACAAAGATATTATAAATAATAAAGAAAAATATAATATTGTAGTTATAGATTAAATATTGCAAGACCAACGGAGGAGGCTGATGTCAAATAATATTGACAGAAAATATAAGGCAAAAATAGTATATGTCAAAGAAATTTGATAGACAAAAAAATCTATTTTGATTAAAATAAATACGAGGAGGTAAATAAAATATGGAACTTGGAAATCAAATAAAAAATTATCGAAGCAAATTATCATTATCTCAAGAAGTACTTGCAGAAAAAATATATGTATCTAGGCAGACAATTTCTAACTGGGAAAATGATAAAAGTTATCCGGATGTTCATAGTCTTATTCTTTTAAGTGAAGTATTTAATACTTCCATTGATAATTTAATCAAAGGAGATGTTGAAGTAATGAAAGAACAAGTAAAAAAAGAAGAAAGAAAAGAATTTGAAAAATTAAGCCAGGTATATGCAATTTTGTTTTTGATATTAATTCTAACACCAATACCATTAGCACACTTTTTTAATTATATTGGGATTATTGTTTGGATAGTAATTTTCGTAGCCGCAATGTATGTAGCTATCTTATTAGAAAAAAAGAAAAAACAATTTAATATTCAAACTTACAAAGAAATTATTGCATTTACAGAGGGCAGAGGACTTGATGAGATTACTAAGGCTAGAGAAGAAGGTAAAAGAGTTTATCAAAAAATATTATTAGCTTTTGGATCTGGTGTTATAACTCTAATAATTGCTATTATTTTTATATACATTTTAAAATAAAGATAGAATAAAATAGAAACAGTAAGTTATCAACAAGAATTTTCTTGAAAATTTTGTAATCATTATAGACAAAAGTAAAATAATATTGTAAAATAGTGAGCATAGGAAATTGATAATTAGTGGAGTTGCCTTGACAGCAGTTCTTTATATGAACTGGGTTAATAAGCAACTATATAAATAAAAAATAAACCATTCTACTTTTGACAGGGTAAATGGTTTATTAAAACATTCTCTGGCAAAACCGTATCTTACGGAATTGTCATTTCCTATTTGTATTATACTTATTTTTATGTGAAAAGTCAAGAAAATATGAAAAAAATTTCCACATAACCATAAACACAAATTACAATAAATATGGCTAATAGTTGGTTGGAATTATTAGCCTATTATTATGTAATAAGGACAATTAAAATAGTAATTTGAAAGGAGAGTTAGTTATGAATAAAGAAATAGAAAAACAACTATATAGTGAGTTAAGTTCTCTAACAAAAAATAAAGAATTATGGGAAGAAAACATTGATTATGTAGGTTCTTTACTTGAAAATCAATCATCAAAGATTGTTGCAAAGGCATTATGGATGCTTGGCGAAATGGGTTTGAAATATCCAAACAAAATAGAAACCTATGTTAACAAAATTGCTTCATTTTTAAATTCTCCCTATGATTTATTACGAGAGCGTTCTTTAAATGCACTGGGGAGAATTGGACGAGCAGATTTTAACCTTATTAAACCTTATTTTAATAAAATTATGGATTTATCAAAAGATAATTGTTCCAATGTGCGTTTAAGTTTTATTTGGGCAAGTGAAAATATTGCAACAAATACTCCAACAGCATACAGAGAATATATATCTATATTTGTGGAATTACTTGATGATGAAGATAATCGTGTAAGAATGGAAGCACCAGAAATGTTCCGAGTATTAGGAAAACGCAAGCCAGAGTATGTAAAAAAATATATAGAAAAATTAACTTATATTTCAGAACATGATACAGAGCGAGTTGTGCGTATTCACTCAAAAGGAGCAATTAAAGCGATTTTATCTAATATATAAAAAACAATTTATTAAGATACTCGCAATTTTTTGATATTATGAGTAAGATAAATTACAATAACTAGTTCAAGCAATTTTTAGGAGGAATTTTATGGAAAAGAAAGCATATGAAATATTAGGTATAAAACAATATAAAAAATTTGTTATTTTTTGCAAAAAAAACTTAAATAAAATTACCAAAAATAAAGATAACAATGATAATTATTTTCTTAAAGGGTATAAGAAAGAGGATATTAAATTTTTGAAAGAAAACTTGAATAAGAATCTTAAAATACATTTATTTGGAGTTTTAATTGGTTTAATAGTAATTATAATTGGCGAAAAAATAGAATATAAAATTATAGGAATCATATTATTGATTTGGAATCTATATAGTGTAATGTTGCAGAGGTATAATATCATTCGTATTGATACCTTGAAAACACGCAAATAATATGGTAATATAATCTTATCAAACAAAGAAAGTGAGAAGATGAAGATATATCATGGTAGTACATTTGTTGTAGAAAAACCTAGTTTAGAAATATTGAATTATAAAACTGATTTTGGAAAAGGATTTTATACAACTACAGATTTTGAGCAAGCCAAAAGATGGACGGCAATAAAAAAGAAAAGACTAGAAGAAACAATAAAGGCTTTAAAAACATATAAATTAATAAACCAAATTTCATTTCATACAGAAAAGGCACTAAATAGTATTAAATATATAGGTACGGAGGAGGTATGTGAAAATCAATAATACAAAAACATTAGAAGAAATGTTATGGGTATTTTTACCTAGTATTGCACAAATCATATCTAAAAAAATGGACATAAGTTTAAAAAAGGCCGATGATATAATATATAATTCAAATATTTATAAAAAGCTAGAAGACAAGGAAAGTAAAATGTGGTATTATCCAGATGAGATTTTAGCAGATTTTTTTATAAACGAATATGAAAGAAAAGAATTATATGGAGTGTGAGTATGAAAGAAGATATTGAATATAAAATAAATGAATTTATAATTTTTTGCTTAGAAATATATAAAGAAAAGGAAGGACTAACAGGAAAAGAAACGTACGAATTATTTAAAAAATACAAAATATTAGATTATTTACATGATGGATATGATGTTCTTCATACACAGGGAGATGGATGGCTTATGAATGATATAAATGAATTTTTGAAGATCAGAGGATATAAACATAAAGAAAAAATTAATTTATAAAATAAAATATTAAAGGAAGAAGAAAAAACATGAACACCACAGTATTAGTAATAGAAGACGACAAAGACATAAATGAAATGCTAACAAAATTATTAACCAACAACGAATACAAAGTAAAAAATGCATATTCAGGGACAGAAGGAATATTAGTACACGACGATAATGTTGATATAATACTACTTGACCTAATGTTGCCAGGAAAAAATGGGGAAGAAATAATCAAACAATTAAAAGAAAAAAATAATGTACCCGTAATAGTAATGAGTGCTATACAAGATATAGACAAAAAAGTAGATTTATTCGAATTAGGAGCTAGTGACTATATCACAAAACCATTTCACAATGACGAGCTCCTTGCAAGAATAAAAGTAAGATTAAAAGATAGCAACAATAAAAGTTTAAACATATTAAAATTTAAAGATATAGAACTAAATAAAACAAATTTTAGTGTAAAATGCAACGGCAAAGAAATAGCATTTACCAAAAAAGAATTTGAACTATTAAAATTATTTTTGGAAAATGAAAATAAAACACTAACCAAAAGTATGATATTTGAAAATATCTGGAATGATGAAAACTCAGCTGATGACAACACATTAAATGTTCACATTAGTAAGATAAAAAATAAATTAAAAGAATGTAATCCTGATACCGAATATATAGAAACAGTTTGGAGCATAGGATACAGATTAAAAAGACAGTAAAAAGGTTCAAAAAAAATAAAGTTTTTAGTTTTGTAAAAAAATTATGCGAAAAAAATATTTTAAAAAATT
>JAFTFU010000139.1 GCA_017458285.1 Clostridia bacterium
CTTAATAAGTTTATTAATGGAGATTTTATTTGAGAATTAATAAAACGGAAGAAATAGACTTTTCAATGAGTTGATATTTCATGAAAAAAAGATAAAATATATAACTAGAAATATATAATCCAAAAAGAGATTTATGTTATAGTTATTTCATATAAAAAGGAAATTAAGTTCAATTTATAAAAAAAAAAGACAAAAAAATAAAACTCCACCCACCGTTTTCAATTGATTTCTAGTTTGGCGACTGTATCAATTGAAAACCCACGTTAGCAGAGTTTTTTCACAAAATTTATTTTATGGTTAAATTATATCATAAGTAATGAAGTTTTGTGAACAAAAAACTCGCTAATTTTCCGATACTGGGCTGGAAATATTAGGGAGGTTTTTTCGTGTTATTAAAAAATTTTTTATTAAGCAAAGCAAAATCAGAATTAAGTCCTCAACTTCACCATCTTTCAAAAACACCTGGTGCTATTAATAAAGCAATTAAAAAGGTCATCAAAGAAATTGATAATATTGTTTGGGACCTAGAAGGTGTTACCACTAAAGAATTTCTTGAAACAACTCGTAGATATCAAGCTCTTGAAACAGTTTTATCTTTCCTAGTGCAAGAAGGATATTCTCAAGTAAGACAAGACTATATCAGCAAGAAATCAGGAATTTCAAAACCTCTAATTAATGAAATCATCGCATGGCTAGAAGAAATAGGTGTATGCCAACAAATTAAAACACGTAGAGAAGGAAAAAAGGCTCCATCTGTATATATTTTAGCGATCCATTCAAATTACATACAAATCATTGAGTACTTTAGAAAAAAATGGGCTTTAGCAATTGAAGTAACAGATACATTTTCTAAACTATTACAAGAAAAAGTACTCAATAAAAAGCAAACTGAAGAACCTAAAGAAGAACAGCTAAATAACAATAGACAACAAGGAGTTCATCATTTCAATTTAGATTCAAGTTCTGAAATACCAAAGAAACTCCAAGAACATGCAAGCTCTGACCAAATTGATTTATATGAGTATGCAAAAAAACGTTTTAAAAACAATAATCATGTAACTGAAGAAGATTGTTACAAAATAGCTATTAAAATGCCAAAATCTATGGATAAAGTACAATTTGATGCTTTCTGTGAAACTTTAGAATGTTTAAATGTACAAGCATCATCTATAGACCATATTGCTGCATGGGTAGAAGAAGCATATATGATTAAATATAAAGACCATTTAAATAAACAAAAACGTCATGACCAAACGGAAGTAAAGCAAAATAGATTTAACCTTATTGGAAATCTTGATGTATTTACAAAAGCTTTAGGAATTACATATAGATAGCCTTTTTTAATATATTTATATTGAGCCTTGCAAAAAAATAAGGGGTATGCAAGGCTATTTGTTGTGTCTAAAAACTAAATTGGTATATATTTTTCTTCAAAGAATCTATCATATATATCATTATGCTCATAAAAATAGGCAAACACTCTTTCATTCATATGGATCATCTATTATCTACCACAAAATTAATTAAGCAATTTAAACCTCTAGCACTTCTCCTATACTCCCTATATTCCCTATATTTCGCTATTCTTTTTATCTGTTAAACTCTGCAAAACTGGCCTTACTTCCCTAATATTCTCTTTTATTATTGAATATTCGATAATATAGAATGTTGACTTAGAAAATTACTTAGGAATTTACTTTGTAATTTACTAAGTGTAATCGCCAAAAAACCTTGATACTAAAGGTCTAATTGCATCTTTTTTTTTCCTAATGTATTTATTGTTTTTATTGGTTTTATTTTTAAAACAAGAAGTAATAAATACAGATTTTATATCACCATTTTAGATTTGCTTTTTTTATTAGATAAGATATCAATAACAGAAGGTAAAACTTAAAGATTTAAACATCTTCCCTAATATTCGCTAAACCTCATATTCTGCATTTCAGCAAACTAATAGTATTTTCCCTATAAAACTACAAAAAACCTCTTACAAGCCAATCTACGAGCTTAAAACAATATATATTTGTATTCTCTCTTTCTATACATAAGATTTCACATTATGAAGGGTCTTTTTATAAAACAGAATTCAGAAATTAGGAAGTGTATTGAAGTTATGTATATCCTCATAATTGAAATCTAAACAGATTACTATTTAACAACTAAAAAGAACCTGTTGAATAACCAGAACATAACCTATATCTACAAAAAGAGTATTTAAAAGTTATTCAATCGTACACCAACAACATTTCTTACCTATCCGATAATCATTTTGTACCTTTCGATAATCATTTAGTTATTTAAAAGTAATTAAAAAGTAATCTTTTTGTGGTTTTATAATCATTTTATGGTTGCTTAGACTCTTAGAACATGGTAAAATATAATTAAGTTATTAAATAGTAATCTTTTTGTAATGTTATCGTATTTAAATAGTTTTCATAAAATGATAAAACAGTTATTTAAAGGAGAGATATTTGTGAGTGTACTATGCAACTTAAACGCTGATATTGGAAATAGTAAAGTAAAGTTCAAAATTGATGATAAGGTTCAAAAAATCCCTAGTGTATACAAACGTTTATTTAAACCTCTTACTCCAAGCGAAACAGATATCGAGAAGTGTGTTGTGAATTTATTAGATGACTTAAACGTACATATTACAAGTTCTTCAATTAAGCGTAGTGGTCAATTTTTAGTAGGTAAACGTGCTA
>JAFTFU010000140.1 GCA_017458285.1 Clostridia bacterium
AAGAAATAGCGTTAGAAGGAACAATAAATAAAATAACCGAAAAATTACACTTATACTTAAATAATTTATCAAATAGGGATTTTCAACGATTTGATGAAAAATATGTAAAACTATTATTTTACTCAATTTCAATGAATTTAAAAATATTTTCAGTAAAATCAGAGATGGAAGTAAACAGAAAATATCCAGATTTACTTATAGTACCAAAAGATTATAGTAAAAACTATAAATCAGTTATGATAGAATTTAAATATTTAAAAAAAGACGAAAGCAACAAATTACAAGAAAAACAAGAAGAAGCAAGAAAACAAATTTTAGAATACAGTGAATTTGAAGACATAAAAGCAATTTCAAATTTAAGTAAGTATACTGTAATTGCAGTAGATGATGAGATTTATATAGAAAAAATATAAATAAACTGAATTGAGTGAAAAAGTTTTTTTAGAAAAATAAATATAGAAGATTATACCTCGCAATATAGTGTTAGTTTTAAAATTTAATATTTTCCTGTGAATAGTAGTAATTCATGGCTACTATTTACAGAAAATGTTTAATTAAAAAAATTACTAAAAATCCACAAAATTAACCATTGATAAAATGAAAAATATATAGTATAATAAAAAAGTACATGGGGGTGTAATGGTTTCGACATTATACCAGAAGTATAGATAGCGAGTAGTGGAACTCGTTGGCCACTTAAAAAAACGAGAAATAAAAATAAACGCTGATAACGAAGAATTAGCATTTGCTGCCTAGTTTGCGGCAACGTCTAACTAGCTATCCCCACATAGCTAGCCAAGGCGTCGATTTAGTGGGAAAACAAATCTATCTTTTTCTCGAAGATAGAGGGTAAATAGAGAATATATTTATATCAAGTATGTTTGTTTACGTGATATAAACGAATATAAATAACAAACTGCACTCGGAGAAGTTTATATGGAAAGTATTATGGACAGGAGTTCGACTCTCCTCACCTCCACCATAAGAAATTAGGGACAAGTGTATGTATTATATACATACAATGGGTCAATAGATAAGTATAAAAAAACGGCACATTTGCTTGGCAGAGCGATGTGTCGTTATTGAAATATTTTTGGTAACCACATTTCTGCGGTTTCTCTTTTCCTATATTTATTATACACAGATATTTTTTATTTGTCAAATAAAAATAGTGTAAATTTTAGTATCTGTTAAGTAAAATTATTTTAATTCATATTGCAAATCTCAAAAAGCTATGTTAAACTAAAAAATATTGGAGATGATGAAAATGTATTTTAATAAAAACATACCTGAACTATCAGTTACAAATTTAGAAAACAGTATAAAATTTTATACAACAATAGGATTTAAAATTGAATATGAAAGACCAGAAAACAAATTTGTATTTTTATCAATGGGAGAGATACAATTCATGTTACAAGAAATATCTGAAAACGATAAATGGGATGTAGCTCCACTTACGTATCCTTTTGGAAATGGAATTAATTTTCAACTAGAGGTTGATAGTATAGATAATATTTATAATAACTTAAAAAACAGTAACTATAAAATTGCTTTTGATGTGGAAGAAAACTGGTATAGAAAAGATGATAAATTATTAGGAAATAAAGAATTTTTAGTGCAAGACCCTGACGGATATCTATTAAGATTTTCGGAAGATTTAGGCGAAAAAGAAATATAAATTTCAAAATCGCAGTATACATTTTAATAAAAATATGCTAAAATGTATATGCTAAACTACAAAAGTAGAAAAAATAAGAAAGGAGTCGATGTAAGCTAATAAAGCTACATCTAATAGAAAAATGAAAGAACAAGAAAACAAAGAATTAAAAACAACAAAAATAAACTTTTTCAAAAAAGTATGGTATTCAATTACAAAACTTGAAAAATACCAAACATTAGCAGAAGAAGGAGTTGGAAAATCAATCTCATACTTAGCAAAATTAATACTAATTTTTGCAGTAATAATTGCAATACTTGGTGTTATAGAAGTAAACAATGAGGTAGATGAAGTAATAAAATATTTAGATGAAGAAGTACCGGATTTTAAATATTCAGATGGACAAATTGTAAGCGATTTAAACGAAGTAAAAAGAATAAATGATGAAGAATTTGGGTATGGTAACATTATAATAGACTTACAGACAGAAGATGAAGAAACAATAAAACAATATGAACTAGAACTTTCCAAAAACAGTTCAGAATCAGGCTTAATAATACTAAAAGATAAATTATTACAAGTTCGATATAATGAATCAACAAACAATGAAGAAGAAAACAATACAGATGAAATTGCTGTAAATCAAATAACATATACAACATTATCACAAAACTTATTAAAAACAACAGAAGGAGAAATCACAAAACAACAAATAATAGAAACTTTAAAAGGAAACACTAGAATATATTTAGGATGTATAAATTTTGTAGTATACTTAATTTCTTACTTTATAGTATACTTCATGTCAACAATAACATATATATTAGTATTGTCAGTTATAGGATATCTAACATCAAAGATAACAAAAATAAAATTAACATATTCAGAAGTATTTGCCATGTCTGTATATGCATTAACATTATCGACAATTTTAAATATAATCTATACAGCTGTAAATTACTTTTCAGGAATAAGAATAAGCTTCTTCCAAGTGGCTTATATTGCCATAGCTTATGTGTATATGGTTGCGGTATTATTCTTAATGAAATATGATGCGTTAAAGAAACAGAACAATAGTGATACAAAAACTAAAACACAAGTAGATGATTTAAATGACGAAGATACAGCTGAAACTGAGAAAAAAGCTGAGAATGAAAATAAAAAAGAAACTGACAATGAAGATGCAAATGAAACTGGCGAAGATGATAAAACCAATAAAGTTAAAGATAAACATGAAAAATGAAAAAAATCAATTTTGCCTTGTATTACTAAAAAACTTAGATTTTAGGAGAGGAAAAGAATGAGTGAAATTCATAGGATAAAATGCGGCAATGGCAATTGTTATATTGTTGAAAATGGAAAAACTGGTATATTGGTAGACACAGGCAAAAAGGAATTTGTCAACAATGTAATAGAAAAATGCAAATTATATAATGTTAAATTAATTGTTTTGACCCATGCACATTTTGATCATGCAGAAAATGCAGCTCAAATATCGAAAACATTGGAAATCCCAATTGGAATGAATGAAAATGATTGCAATTTGATTAATTCGAATATTAATCAATCGCTTTTTGCAAAAAGTTTTTTAGGAAAAATTGTTTTATTGTCATCTTTAAAAGAGTTCTCAACTCGTACCATACCTACTTTTAAACCGAATGTGTTGTTGCATGATGGGGATAGCTTATACGATTATGGAATTGATGCACGAATAATTTCTTTGCCTGGACACACTAAAGGTTCAATTGGTATTGATATAGATAATAAATATTTAATAGTTGGCGATGCACTTATGAATATGTTTTATCCCACTGTTTCAATGCTATATCATAATAGAAATGATATGATTGAAAGTGCTAGAAAAATCAGTAGTATTGGTAACAGAATAATATATTTTGGGCATGGTAAACCGGAGACTAACAGAATATGGATAAAATAAAAAATACAGATTTTCTCAGTTGAAAATGCAAAACAATTGGTACAATATGGTAAAAATTTTAAAAATATACATTTTGTACCAGAGAGCAAAAAAGTGCGTGGACTTAGACAAAATGTTATAATTAAAAAATAACTAATATAAAGGAAGGAAAAATGGAGTGAAAGACGAAAATAAGAAAAACAAAGAAAATAATGAAAACAAACAAAATAAAATAGTAAAATATGCAGTAGCAGTAATAGTTATGGCAATTATATTAATTTGTGCAATTGCGGAAATAGTAAATATAACAAAACAAGATGAAGAAAAAAAGGAACTTGCATATACAGAATTAATAAAAGAAATAACTGAAGGAAATGTAGAAAAAATAGAAATGACAGTAGGAAGTACTTCAATAAAAGTAAAATATAAAGAAATGCAAGAAGGAGAAGAAAAAAAGGTAATAGTACCAAGTACACAATCATTTATAGAATTAGTACAAGAACAAGTACAAAATGGAAATGAAATAGAATTAATACAAAATCCACAAAGTGTATTTGCCAAATTACCATCATATATCTTTTCGTTATTACCTACATTAATAATGGTAGCATTATTTATAATGCTATATAAAATGCAAGGCATAGGAGAAAAAGGAAAAATATATGATGAAACAGAAAGAAAAACAAAAGTAAAATTTGATGATGTTGCAGGATTAGACGAAGAAAAAGAAGAACTAAAAGAAATAGTAGAATTCTTGAAAAAGCCAAAAAAATTCCAAGAAATGGGTGCAAAAATCCCCAAAGGAGTTTTGTTATATGGAAAACCAGGAACAGGAAAAACTTTAATTGCAAAAGCAATTGCAGGAGAAGCAGATGTACCATTTATATCAATGAGCGGTTCGGAATTTATCGAAATGTTTGCAGGATTAGGAGCTTCACGTGTAAGAAAATTATTTGATAAAGCAAGAAAATTAGCACCATGTATAGTATTTATTGATGAAATCGATGCAATAGGTTCAAGAAGAACAGGAAACAGTGGAGCAGAATCTGAAAACAATCAAACATTAAACCAATTATTAGTTGAAATGGACGGTTTTAGTTCAGAAGAAACTATAATAGTATTAGCTGCAACAAATAGACCAGAAATGTTAGATAAAGCATTATTAAGACCAGGAAGATTTGATAGACAAATTACAATTCCTGCACCAGACCTAAAAGGAAGAGAAGAAATACTAAAAATTCATGCTGCAAACAAAAAAATATCACCAGAGATTACATTAAAAGGAATTGCAGAAGACACAGCAGGATTTACAGGTGCCGAACTTGCAAATGTTTTAAACGAAGCAGCAATAATTGCCACAAAAAATGGTCATAGCGAAATTTTATTAGAAGATTTAGAAGAAGCAACCAAAAAGGTAACTGTTGGATTAGAAAAACACAGCAGAGTTACATCTGAAAAAGACAAAAAATTAACAGCATATCATGAAGCAGGGCATGCCGTTGTAAGTCATTTCTTACCTACACAAAAAGAGGTAAAAGAAGTATCAATAGTGCCAAGAGGAATGGCTGGTGGATACACTATGTATAAAAATGGCGAAGATAAATACTATATATCTAAAACAGAAATGGAAGAAAAATTAATAGCATTACTTGGTGGAAGGGCAGCAGAAAGACTTGTTTTAGATGATATTTCAACAGGTGCAAGTAATGATATTGAAGTCGCAACAAAAATTGCAAGAGACATGATTACTGTATATGGAATGAATGATAAAATAGGTCCTATATCATTAAAAGATGATAATGGAGAAATGGACTTTAGAATGTTTGGAAAAGACTTAGAAGACAAAATTGGACAAGAAGTTAAAATAATGATAGACACAGCATACAGAGATGCGCAAACAATATTAACACAAAATATGGATACTCTTCATAAAATAGCTCAAGAATTAATAAGAAAAGAAAAAATCAATGAAGAAGAATTTAATAAATTCTTCAGCGCTGAGTAAAATGAGTATAATTTCAAATTTATAGGATATATATAGAAATCTAAAACTCATAGAAACAGCTATTCAGAAAGGAAAATCAAATGAATAAAATTGTTGATATAGAAGAACTAAAAGAAAAAGCAAAAGAAGTAAGAAGAGGAATTTTAAAGCAAGTATATAGTGCAAAATCAGGACATCCAGGAGGGTCACTTTCGGTCGCAGATATATTAACAGTATTATATTGGAACGAAATGAATGTTAATAAAAATGATCCAAATTGGGAAAACAGAGATAGACTTGTATTATCAAAAGGGCACTGTGCACCAGCACTATATAGCGTACTTGCTGAAAAAGGTTTTTTTGATAAAGAAATCTTAACAACCTTAAGAAACATAAATAGCAATTTGCAAGGACATCCTGACATGAACAAAGTACCTGGAGTTGATATGACAACAGGTTCTTTGGGGCAGGGCCTATCGAGTGCAAACGGAATGGCAATTGCAGGAAAACTTGATAATAAAGATTACAGGGTATACTGCATATTAGGAGATGGAGAAATAGAAGAAGGTCAAATATGGGAAGCATGTATGGCAGCAAGTAAATATAAACTTGACAACTTATGCGTAATTGTAGATAACAACAATCTCCAAATTGATGGAACAGTTGAAGAAGTTATGAATATTTATCCGATTGACGAGAAATTTAAAAGTTTCGGCTTTGAAGTTATAACAATTAATGGACATGAAATTCCAGAAATAATAAACGCTTTAGATAAAGCAAAAAAAGTAAAAGGAAAACCAACATGTATAATTGCAAAAACTATAAAAGGAAAAGGAGTTTCTTTTATGGAAAACAAGCCGGAGTGGCATGGAAAAGCTCCAAATGAAGAACAATTTAATCAAGCTATAATAGAAATCTCTGATAAGTAGTAATTAATTCCTCTACAAATTTTGACAAAATACTAGACAAAATAATATAAATATTATAAAATATGATTTAGAAAAGTTTAAAAAATAATTTTTTTAAACTCATAGTTATTTACCTTTAGAAGGGAATGATAGCAAAGATGGAAAACTGTTTAATTACGGAACTAGAAAATGGGGAATTTAACGGAGTTGACATCTTAGAAGTAGCAGAAATTCCAGACATTTCTATTTTAACAAAAGACACATTCGAAGAAAAAAGCTTTGTTCAAAAACACAAAAAAGAATTTGAAACATTAATAACAGAGTTCTTTTTTGGTTGTAAACAAGATTTTAATAATCAATATCAAAACCAAGACTATTCTATATCATTGGTTTTTAAGTCTGAGGAAGCAAAAAATCAAACTTACAATGCAAATGTAAAAATATACATATTAATAAGAGGAATAAGTGCGAATAGTCAGTATTTAATATCTAGAATTCATGAATTAAAAAATGCAATAAAAACATCACTTTCAAGTAATAAATACACATTACGTGAAATAGAAAATAAACAAGAAACAATAGAGCAAATAAAACAAATAGCATGTAAAGAAAAAAGAGTTATAACAAAGGACTATAGAATAGAAAACTTACAAAGCATGTACATGCCAGAATGTTTTTCATTCGACAAAATGCCAGCACAAGAAGATAATTTTTCAAAAATTGTTGGTACATTAATGCAATATCCAAATTCAGAAATAATAATCGATTTAATTCCAACAATATATAATCAAAATGAGCTAAACGGAATAACTGCATTTAGTAGTACTTTAGATATTATAACCAAAGGTGTTCAAGGACCTGAAGGCGCAGCACCAAACATGCTAGCTGAAAAACCAGCAATGACATATAAATATTATGAAACAAATAAATATGGAGTTTTATTTGCGTATAATATTTTAATATGTTCTGACTATAATTATATAAACACAATTACAAATAGATTAAGTGGAGAATTAAGCTTAGGTCAAGATAGAGAATATGCAAAATTAAAAGACATCGAAATAGGAAATTATGAATTAGATGTACCACAATTTTTCAGTTCACTTCCATGGGTTATAAATGAAATTATGTTAGATAAAAACATGCAAAATCCAATGTGTGGAAATTCACCTGTAGGAAGGCTTCCATTTGTAATAACAGGAGAAGAAGCAAGTGAATTCTTTAGAATTCCATATGGAGATAGCAGTTTACAAGCTGGTGTAAAAATAAGTAAATCAGACAAAGGCGCAAAAAACTATAACAAAAAAGTAATAAACATGGGAGACATAATAGTTGGAACTTTAAAAAGTTCTGCAAATGGAGACAAAATAGGATTTTCATTAGGAGATTTAACAAAACACATGTTGATAGTTGGAACTCCAGGTTCAGGAAAAACAACTTTTTCGGTTGGACTATTAGACACATTATGGAAAGAACATCACATTCCATTTTTAGTAATAGAACCAGCCAAAAATGAATATAGAGCAATGGTAGATAGCATACCAGATTTGCAAGTATTCACACCAGGAAAGGACTTTATATCACCATACATATTAAATCCATTTATACCACCAAAAAATGTAAAACTGCAAAGTTATAAAACAGTATTAAAAACAGCATTTTCAGCGGGAGTATCAATGGGAACACCATTAGACAAAATATTTGATGATACGCTTGACGAATGCTATTCAAAAGCAGGTTGGTTACCTCATTATACAATTGATGACGGAGCAGAAATATTTACAATGGATGATTTCTTAAAAACATTTATGGAAGTTTTTGAAAGAATTGGATATAGAGGCGATGCTGCAAACATTGGAAAAGCAGGTTATGTAAGATTTAAAAGTTTATTAAGACTATTTGGAAATTATAATACAGTTCCTATAGAAGATTTACTAAAAAAACCAACAATAATAGAACTTGCAGCAATCGAAAATGAAGACCAAAAGTCATTGCTGATAGCACTATTGTTATTAAACATACAATCATATGTAAACTCAAATTACATTGGTACAGGAGAAATGAAAAATGTAGTTTTATTAGAAGAAGCACATGTTCTGTTAGCAGCAGGAGATAGCAAATCAGAAGGAGAAGCAAATCCTAGTGCAGTTGCTAAAAAGTTATTAACAAGAATGCTTGCCGAAATAAGGTCATTAGGCGTATGAATCGCAATTGCTGATCAATCTCCAGAAAAAGTAACAACAGATGTAGTTAAATTAACAAACATAAAATTATCATTTAACTTAGTTGAACGAAACGATAGAACAATTTTAGGAGACAGTACAGACATGAAAGACATACAAGTAGAAAGATTAGCAAAATTAAGACCTGGAGAAGCTTATTTCTACATGAATGGATTAGAAGAACCGGAAGAGCTAGTCACAGAAGACTATAGGAAAAAAGTTCAAATAAGAACAACAATAAGTGATGAAGAAATTGCCGAAAAAACAACATATTGGAATGACAAAAAAGATAAACTTAAACCATTTGAACAATGTAAATGTACTGATTGTTGTGTAAATGGATGTGATTATAAATTAAGAGCAGAAGCAGAAGAATATGCAAGAAGAATATTTAATGAAAGCTTTAATGAACAAAGTAAGGATAAAGCAAAATTAGTTGAAGTATATAAAACTATTTATGAAAAAGTTAAAGGTTATGCAGGTGAACGTACAACTAAACAGATGGTATGCTGTACAAAAATACAATTTTTAAGAAAGATTATA
>JAFTFU010000016.1 GCA_017458285.1 Clostridia bacterium
GAGCAAATAGTAAGAAATTCACAAGGTAAGTTCTCACATCAAACTAAAGTATTTGGTGTAAGAGCAAATTATATAAAATTTAGATTAGAGCCTGAAAAATCAGATATTGCTTATGAAGAAAATTATCAAGAAACCATGGAAGACTTACCTTTCTAGGCTTACCAAAGCAACAAAGGTAAGCTCAAGGTAAGACCTATTGAAAACCTTGACATAAGCGACTTTTATAAAATAAAAAACTAAAAGTCTTACCTCTTACTAAAATAATATTATCACATGGGAAATTTTATTTTAAAACTTAATAATTTTTATTCATTATATATATTTACATATATCCTTGGAAAAAAGGTAAGACGGTAAGACCTTTTGAAAAATAGCATATTTGAGATATGCATAATAGGTAAGAATGGAGGTAAGACAAAATGAGAAATAAAGAACAAATTGTATATGATTCTATAAAACTTGAAACACCTCCTGAAGATTATAACTTAATAGAAATACATTGTTTTTTAGCATTGAAACAATTAACAATAATGTTTTATAATAAGCAGATTTCAAAGGAAAACGCAGGAAAAATAAAGCAAAAAATATTATCTACTTATGAAAAGCAATGCAAAGAGTATGAATTTAAAGAGAGTATGTTTCAAGAGCATATACAACACATAAAAGAAACAGAAAATGCAAGAACCAAGTTACACAAAATATTAAATGGTCAGGATGAATATTCAAAACCAATAACAGAAGAAACATGGGCAGAAACAGTTAACACTTGCATGGAAATTATATCAAAGTTATTTAAGGGGGAATTTATATGATTATAGTTAGTCAAGATAAAACGGAAATTGTAAATTTTGATAATGTTATAAATGTTCAATTTTTGGATATTGATGGAGACTATGTAATATCAGCAACAGCTGTAGTTGGAACTGATGATATTTATAGAGAATTAGGATATTACAAAACAGAAGAAAGAGCAAAAGAAGTTTTAAAAGATATTGTAAATAAATACAAACAATTTAATTTTGATAAAAATCAAGCAGTAACTATACTTCCAAAAGTATATGAAATGCCAAAGGAGTGAGATAAGTGGAAAATAAAAGAAAAATTATAGAAATATATGTAACTGAAAATGAAGAAGAAGATACGACTTCATTTGAATTTGAAAAAATAGAAAATTCTGATGTAGCAAACAGCACAATGAAAATGTTAGTATATATGTTTTCAAAATATAAACATGAAGATGACACTCTTGAGCTATATGGTGACAATGGCAAAAAAGAGGTGGTATAAATGGAAAAGCCGACAATATGTAGATATTGTGGAAGCCCTGTTGTATATACATCAAATGCAGAAATATATGGGAGAGAATATGGAGAAGGCAAATGTTATTTATGCAGAAATTGCAGAGCGTTTGTAGGAGTACATCCAGGAACAGACATACCACTTGGAACTTTAGCAGATGAAGAACTGAGAAGGTATAGAAAAGCAGCACATTTCTGGTTTGATAAGATTTGGAAAAGTCCAACAAGAATTACAACAAGAGACAAGGCTTATAAATGGCTTTCAAAGGAATTGGGGCTTCCAAAAGAAGAAACACACATTGGAATGTTTGAAAAAGAGCAATGCGAAAAAGTAATGGAAATTTCACAAAAAAGATTACAAGAAAGTGGGGTGGCAATATGGAATTGAAATTACGAGATTATCAACAAGAATGTGTTGATTTAATTGATACATTAGAGCCAGGATCATATTTGATACAAATGGCAACAGGATGTGGAAAAACAGCAACATTCACAAATATAAAAAGGAAAGGTCGTGTACTAGTTTTAGCACACAGAGAAGAACTAGTTACACAACCAATCAAGTATTACGACTGCCCAGTTGGAATTGAGATGGGTAATCGCAAAAGCAACAATGAACCTGTCATAATTGCTTCTGTAATGAGTTTAACACATAGATTAGATAAATTCAAGCCTGACGATTTTGACTTAATAATTACAGATGAAGCACATCATGCTGCAGCTAATTCTTACAGGAAAATATATCAATACTTTAATCCAAGATTACATTTAGGATTTACAGCAACACCAAACAGGGGCGACAATGTAAGGTTAGATGATATATTCCAAGACATCATATTTGAAAGGGATATAAAATGGGCAATACAAAATAATTACTTAACTGATATTTATTGCATGAGAGTAAATATAGGTTACGACATTTCAAAAGTAGCAAGAAGAATGGGAGACTTTGCTCCTGGAGAACTTGAAGATGCAATGAACCAAGATGTATTAAATGAAGCAATAGCTGAAGCTTACAAAAAATATGCAAAAGGACAAACTTTGATATTTGCCTGTAGTGTAGAACACGCAGAGGCAATTGCAGAGAAGATACCAGGAGCTGTCGCAGTAACAGCAAAAACAAAAAATAGAGATGAGTTAATACAAAAGTTTACGAATCGAGAAATACCTGTACTTGTTAATTGTATGATATTTGCAGAAGGAACGGACATGCCACTTGTTGAAACGGTAATGATTGCAAGACCAACAAGCAATAGCAGTTTATATACACAAATGGTAGGCAGAGGATTAAGACTTTATCCAGGAAAAGAAAAATTGACATTAATAGATCTAGTTGGAACAACAGGAAGAGCAAATTTGTGTACAGCACCATCCTTACTTGGAATAGACTTAAACAATGTGCCAGCAAATAAACAAGATGAAATACAAGGAGATTTATTTGAATTACCAGCTCTAATTACAAAAAAGGCTGATTGCCCTGCTAGTTGGATAAGAAATGTTGAAATAGTAGACTTATGGGCAAAAGAACAAGAATATAACACACATGGAGTTAACTATTTCAAAATGCCTAATGGGGATATGGTAGTGAGCATTCCAAAGAAAAAGATAAGAATACCAGCACAGGATGAGTTAGGAAAAACAACAATAGGTGGTAAAAAGGTAAGTATGCAAAAAGCATTTGACGAAGTATATTTATATTTAAAAGAAAAATATGCTGATTACGAGTACATTTGGAACATAGATTCAATGAGAAAATGGGGAAGATATCCAGCAAGCGAAAAACAAATTACACAAATTAAAAAGTTTATGAAAGACTTTGATGCAGAAAACTTAAATAAAATGCAAGCATCACAAATTTTAAATAGATTATTTTGTAGGTAGGTGATTAAAATGTTAAGAATATTTTTTCAATATATAACTTTATTAAATAAAATTAGAAAATCTAAGCAAAAAGGATATGAAGGAATACAGGTTTCTTTAATATATCCAGTGAACCAAAAGAGATTGAAAGAAAAGGGATATTCTGTATATGAGCCAGGATTATTTAAAAATCATTATACAATAAGGTGGGTGGACTAAATGCCAAGAAGAGGATTTATATTCGAAAACCAAATTAAACAAGTATGTAATTTTGTAGAAGCAATAGGTGGACATGCACACAAAAATCATGCAGAAAGATTACAAGATGGAACTTACATAAAAGGAGAGCCTTTCGACTATGAGATATTTCTTCCAAATTATAAAGCTGTATTTGATGCAAAAGAATGTAAAACTAGAAAGTGGCACATGGTTGATAAAGACATAAGGCAATGTGATGAAATGAAAAAGTGCAAAAATGCAGGTCTCAAAGCGTATTTCTTAATATGCTTTGAGGGCACAGATGTAAGAATGATAGATGTAGATGTAGCAATAGAAACACTAAAGAGAGGTAGTAAAACAATATCTGCAGAAGGAAATCCCAGTTGGGATCTAATAGAAATATTAGGAGGTAAGATTAAATGAACAAAAGATGTACTAATTGTGGAAAGTTTCCTTTTTGTAAGGATATAAAAGAACCTGGAAAAGATAACGATTGTGATAAATGGACAAAAAGAAACTTGGAGGAGGTGCAAAAGAAATGAAATGTACAGGCAAAGAATGGGATCATTGTAGAGTAGAAAAAATGGGATGCTTTGGATGTCATTATAACGAAAATAAAATTTATATACATTATGGAGCAAGACATTTTGATAAGAATTTATTTCAAGAAATAAAAAATATTCCTTTTGTAAAACCTGAAGGTGGATTATGGGCATCAGATGTAAAAGCAAAATATGGGTGGAAACAATGGACAGAAGATAATTGCTTTATGACTGACAAATACAGAGAAGATAATTGTTTCAAATTTAAGTTAAAAGAAAATGCAAAAATATTAATGTTAAAAAGTAAAAAGGATTTGGAGAAGTTGCCAAAATATAATGTTCCAACTTTTAATTCAAAATTATTTAACTGGCTTGATTTTGAAGAATTAAAGAAGCAATATGATGCAATAGAAATTTTGATAGATCAATTATATTGGGAATTATATGGCTGGGATTGTGATAGCATACTAATCTTAAATAAAGAAATTATAGAGGAGGTACAATAAAATGTTTCAATTAAATGATATTGTAGTATTTAGAGAAAATCATAAATGGATAGGATGCATAGGTTTTGTAAATGAAATTAAAAAAATAAAAGATGAAAAAGGTAATGATACACTAAGACTCATGATTGGAGTTCCTGTTCCTATGCAAGGAACAGCATATATATTTGCAACACCTGATGAAGTTGAGAATATGCAATGTGCATTTCCATATCCATACGAAATTAAAAGTAAAGAAGATTAATTATAAGGAGGAGAATTAAAAATGAAAGATGTTATAGAGGATTCACTAACAAAACAAATTATAGATAAAATATTTCCAACAATAAAAGAGGAGGCACTAAAAGAATGTTCTGGAATAGTAAAGGACTTAACTAAAAATATTACAAGGGTAGTAGTAGAACAAAACCAAATTCCAGTAAGAGAGACAACGCAAGTTACGCATTATAAGTTTAAAGATTTATTATTACTTATTAGTAATAATATTCCTGCAATGTTAACTGGTGGAGCAGGGAGCGGAAAATCAAGCACTTGTGAAAAAGTGGCTGAAGCTTTAGGATTAGATTTTTATTTTAGTAATGCAGTAACACAAGAATATAAATTGACAGGTTTTATAGATGCTAATGGTAAATATCAAGAAACGCAGTTTTATAAAGCATTCAAAGATGGAGGATTATTTGTTTTAGATGAAATTGATGCATCTGTACCTGAAGCATTAATAATAATAAACACAGCAATTGCAAATGGATATTTTGACTTCCCTAATGGTAAGGTAAAGGCACATGAGAATTTTAGAATTGTAGCTTGTGCAAATACTTATGGCTTAGGTGGAGATGATGTATATGTAGGAAGAAATCAGTTGGATGCTGCATCTTTAGACAGGTTCGTAGTTGTAAAATTTGATTATGATCCAGAGCTTGAAAAGAACCTTGCAACAGATAAAGATTGGGTTACATTTATACAAGCATTAAGACAACAAATAATAAAAAGAAAAATAAAACACATTGTTTCAATGAGAGCAATAATTTATGGCGACAAATTATTATCTGCAGGAGCTGATATTGAAAAAATATTAAATGAGGTAGTATTTAAAAATTTAGAATATGACGATATAAAATCAATTGGAAAGATAAGTAAAAAAACAAGCAATAAATATGTGAAAGCTTACAACAATATTGTTGATAGGTAGGTGATAGTAGATGGATAAAGAAGACTTAAAATGGAAAGAGATCGTGCAGCAAATGGAAAAAGCGAGCAGAGCATTTGAATCAGCAGGAAGAAGTCTCGATGGTAGATTACAGCCTTCCTTTACTTGGATGGATGGGATGGAGTTATCATCTTCAGGAACTTTGTCATGGAAACCTAAAGAAACAAAAAAAGAAGATAATCAAAAATATATTAGTATTTATGAAGATATAAATTAAGTTATTAATTATATAAATTAAGCAAAAATTAATATAAAAATATTTAATGGAAGTATATCAAGCGAAGAACCAATAGATCCTTGGAGTTCATCAGATTTTCATGATTTTACAAGTTTTCAAGAAGCTTTAAATTCATTGAAATATGGGACTGATAAATATTTTAATTCATTCAATCATGAATTAAAAAAGGTTAATGATTATATAAAAAGGTATGCAATATTAAATAAAATTAGTTATAAAAATGATGTTGTAGGGTTTGCACCAATAGTTCCAAACACAATAATAGGTAATCCCATAAATATGATAAATCAAAAAAAGAAAGAAAAAATAATTCCAACAGCTACAATTGTATTCGAAAAAGCGATAACTTGTGATTATAAATCAAGGGACATGGTAAGTTTTGCATCAATAATTTTTAGCTTAATTCAAGTTTTGGAGCAAAAAGGGATTAGGTGTCAAGTTTATGTAAGTTCTACCTTTACTTATGATGATGAAATATTTGGATACAAAATTAAAATAAAAAATTATATGCAACCACTGAATTTATATAAAATGCAATTTCCTGTTATTGCTTCAGATATGTTTAGAAGGATAGGATTTAGATTATTAGAAACTTGTCCGTATTTAAAAAGTAGTGGATGGGAACATAGTTATGGCAAAACATTAATAGGTAAAGATGTTTATGACCTAAAAGGAAATGGAGAACCAACTGAGGAGTTACAGGATTTATTAAATATCAAGTCTACTGATATCTTTATACCAAATCATGCATATTTTGGATTTCACTCGTATGACAGTATTTCAAGCACTATACGAGGAATAATAGATAGAACAAATTTTAGTAAATACATAAAATTAGATGATGAAGAGTAAGTAAGTAAATTTATTTACTTACTCATTCACAAAAACGAACACGAATATCCAAAGAATAGGAGGTGTGAAACATGGCTGTAATTAAAGCAATATTTATATTTTTTCTAATATTTTATACAATAGGAAAGATATTACAAGCGTTACCTGATAAAGATAAAAAGTTAGAATTAAAATATGAAATTATTTACTTTTTAGAAATAGTTATTAGTATTTTATTAACTATTGCTATATTTAAAATTTAGGGGGTGCAAAAGATGAAAGTGCAGGAAGTATTGGAAAATTACAATTCTCTTAAAGCAAGTATAACAATAACTGAAGGAGAAATACAAGAATTAGAGAATGAAGTATTAGACTGTAAAAGTTCAAAACTAGATGGAATGCCAAAAGCAAAAGGTTTTACATCCTCAAATATAGAAAATTACATTGCAGAGAAGCAAGATAAAATAGATAAAAAGAAAAGATATATAAAAAAGACTGAAACAAAATTAAAAATAGTTGATGGATTAGTTAAAACATTAAAGAAATATAACCAGGATATTATTGATATGAGGTATTATCAAATGATGAGCATTGAGGAAATAGCAACAAAAAAAGACAGAGGATATGGAGCAATCCAAAAAACTATTGATAGATCAATAAAAATTATGCAAAAAGAATACAACAAAAACAAAATGTCTTAATTTTGTCTTAAAAATTTACATATTTTGTCTGTAGAATGGCAAAAAATAATCTGTTATAATTATAATTGAGATTAGTGTAATACCTTTGAATCGCATTTGATTCTCCTTTGTAATAAGGTCGCCGACATAAAAGTCGGTGACTATTTTTTTATATTGCGGAGATGGTGCAATGGAAGCACGAGGGGCTCATAACTCCTAGACGAGGTTCGAATCCTATGTCCGCAACCAAAAGAAAAAGAGGGAGCTTATGAACCTGGGTAAATGTATGTTAAGAGAATGTAAAACTTGCAGATATGAAGCAAGTTGTTTTAAGGAGTATGGAGATGAATATACAAAAAATAGAAATCGAAAAACTAAAACCAGCAGAATACAATCCAAGAAAGGATTTAAAGCCAGAAGACGAGGAATACCAAAAAATCAAAAAAAGCCTTGTTGAGTTTGGATATGTTGCTCCAATAATAGTTAATTCAGATATGACTGTTATTGGTGGACATCAAAGATTAAAAGTATTACAAGAGCTGGGTTATAAAGAAATAGAATGCAATATTGTCGACCTTGATAAAAGCAAGGAAAAAGCATTAAATATTGCTTTAAATAAAATAACAGGCGAATGGGACAATGACAAACTAGAAGAATTGCTTGCAGAACTAAAAGAAGCGGATGTAGATATGGATATTACAGGTTTTAGTTTTGATGAAGTAGATAATATTCTAAAAGATATTACAGGTTCAAAAGAAGATGACTTTGATTTAGATGAAGCCTTACAAGAAATAGAAGAACCAATTTCAAAGCCAGGAGATATTTGGATATTAGGTAAGCATAGGCTTATGTGCGGAGATAGTACTATAAAAGAAAATGTTGATAAATTAGTAAACAATAAGCAAGCAGATTTAATTCTAACAGATCCACCTTATAATGTAGACTATGAAGGGAAAACAGAGGATGCATTAAAAATAGAGAATGATAATATGAGTGAAACAGAATTTTATAATTTCTTGATTGACTCATTTAGAAATATGTTTGAAAAAACAAAATATGGCGGTAGTATATATGTATTTCATGCAGATACGGAAGGCTTAAATTTTAGAAACGCATTTAAAGCTGTTGGATTTAAATTGGCTCAATGCTTAGTATGGGTTAAGAATACATTTGTTATGGGTAGACAAGATTATCAATGGAGACATGAACCTATTTTATATGGGTGGAAAGAAGGAGCAGCACATTATTTCATTGATAGCAGAAACCAAAGCACTGTATTAGAATTTGACAAACCAACAAGAAATGCAGAACATCCAACGATGAAGCCTATTGATTTATTAGTATATCTTATAAAGAACTCGAGTAAAGAAAATGACTTAATATTAGATTTATTTGGAGGAAGCGGATCAACATTAATAGCTGCAGAACAAACACAAAGAACTTGCTATATGATGGAACTAGATCCAAAATATTGTGATGTAATAATAAAGAGGTGGGAAAACTTAACAAATCAAAAGGCTACACTCGAAAAATAGCGAGGTGGGTGATATGCATTGACAGAAGAAATAATTAAAAAGATAAAAAAAGATTATAAGCGAGGCATGAAATACAATGATATTATGTCAAAATATAATATTACTCAGCCTGAATTAAGAAGTATTATTCGTAAGAATAAATTGACAAGAACAAAAAGCAATGCACAAATAGGAAATCAAAACGCAGTTGGAAATAAAGGTGGACATCCTGCTGAAGAAAACAAAAATGCGGTTGTTACTGGAGAATATGAAAATATATACAAGGATGTATTAGATGATGATGAGTTAGAACTATATGAAAAATACAAAGTTGACGATGCAGAACAATTATTGATAGAAGAATATAAAATACTTACTATTAGAGAAAAAAGAATGTTGCAACGAATAAAGGATATAAAAAGTCGTGGCAAAGATATGACAATTAACTTTATTAGAAACGAAAAAGGAAAAAGCACAAAAACGATAACAGATGCAGAACCTACATTAAATTTAATACAAAGGATAGAAGATGGACTTACAAGAGTTCAAGAGGCAAAACGAAAATGTATTGATAGCTTGACGAGGTTGAATAGCAATGATGATGATAAAACTTTAAATGTAAATCTAACAAATACAACTTCCTTATTAGACAGCATCAATAGGCAATTAGGTGGTGGTCAAAATGGAAGGTGAGCAATTTCCTTTATCTGAAAAATACATTGACTTTTTAAATCATGAAGCGAGTGCGGAGTTCCTAGAAGGAACAACATTCGCTGGAAAGACAACAGTTGCAGTTCCAAAGTTTATGTTTAAAATTTCAAACTATAATGGCTCAAAGCCAAGTATAATGGCTGGACTAGACTTGGGAACAATAGAAAAAAATATAATAAACTCTGACAATGGACTTATAGCAGTATTTGGAGATTATGAGCAAGGTGGAGCAATAGAATATCATTCAAATGGAGCAAAAAATATAAAACTTCCACACATAATATTCCATACATCAAAAGGCAATAAAATCATTTATGTTTTAGGTTATGATAACAAAGCAAGATGGAAAAAAGCATTAGGTGGTCAATGTTATGGCTTATTTATAGATGAGTTTAATATTGCAGATATGGAATTTGTTAGAGAAGCATTTATGCGTGCGGATTATAGATTATGTACTATGAATCCAGACGATCCAAACAAAGAATGCTATTCACAATTTGTTAATCATTCAAGACCAATTGAAAAATATAAATATGATGCACCAATAGAATTGTTGGAAATGTTAAATCAAGAACAAACAGATGATTGGACATGGTGGTATTTTACTTTCGATCATAATAAAAGTTTAACAGAAGAAAAGAAAAAGCAAATTATAAATTCCGTTCCAGTAGGTACAAAGCTATGGAAAAATAAAATAAAAGGATTACGAGGCAAGTCAACAGGACTTGTTTTTATTAATTTTGACAGAAGGAAACATTGTATAACTAAAGAAGAGGCAAAACAATATTTAAGAAAACCTGAAGCGGAACAAGTGCAATTAACAACTAAGCCAAAAACAGTAAGACAAGAAGGAGAGTATTTTGAAATATTTACTGCAGCACTAGATACATCTTATAGTTCTTTAAGTCCTGACACAATAGCAATGTCTTTTGCAGGAATAACTAACAAAGGTAAATATATATTGCTAGATGAAAAAGTTTACAACAATGCTAATTTAGATGAACCGTTAGCACCTAGTGATACTGTTAAAAATTTTATAGACTTCCTGGAAAGAAACAGAAAAGAGTGGGGATTTGCTAAAAATGTATTTATAGATAGTGCAGACCAGGCAACTATTAAAGAATTTGCTAAATACAAAAGGAATAATCCTTGTATTTATATGTTCAATAATGCTTGGAAAGCTAAAATGGAAATTATAGATAGAATAAATACTCAATTAGGATGGTTTAAGGATGAATGTTATTACATTGTAGATACTTGCACAAATTATTGTAATGAATTAGATGTCTACAGTTGGAAAGAAGACAAGGACAACGAGCCTGAAGATGCAAACGATCACATGGTTAATAGTTGTCAATATAGTTGGATTCCATTTGTAAATAAAATAGGAGTGAAAAAATAATGAAATTAGGGGAAAGAGTGAAAAATATGATTAAATCGTGGTTAGATATTAGACCAGCACAAGGTCAAACATTTTTAATTAATGAAAATATGGACTTTCAAGCTAATTGTATAAGAAACAAAATATGGTATAGAGGAGATAGTCACGAATTAGCAGAATTTTATGGTCAATTACCTTATGCAGATGATACATTTTGGGGAGCAGCACAAACAGCTGATATTAGAATGAAAAAATCACATTCTGGTCTTCCTAAATTAATAATAAAGACAATAATAAACACAGTAATGACAGATTATTCTGGTGATGATGTAGAAGATGAATATTGGAAAGAAGTTAACCAAGAAAACGAATTTGATAGTAAAATGTTAAAAACTATACTGTCAGACTTGTTACATATAGGCGATGGGGCAATAAAAATAAATTATGATGCAGATATAACTGACAAAGCTATACTAGAATGGGTTGAAGGCTCAAAGGTTGAATTTGTATATAAAAGAGGCAGATTAGTAGAGCTTGTTTTTAAGTCATATCATGAAGAAAACCGCACAACTTACTTACTAGAAGAGCACTACGGATATGGATATATAACTTATAAGTTATTAAAAGATGATAAAGAAGTGCCATTAAAGACAGTTGATGCTTTAGCATCATTAAAGGACATAAAATTTGATAAAAGTGTTATGTGGGCAGTTCCAATAATGTTAAATGAATCAGCAAAATATAAAGGTAGAGGAGAGTCAATTTTCGATGGAAAATATGACTCTTTTGATAGTTTAGACGAGATTATATCTCAATGGCTAGAAGCGGTTAGAGCTGGTAGGGCAATAAAATATATTCCTGAAGATTTATTACCAAAAGATCCTGAAACAGGAGAAATCGTAATGGGTAATCCATTCGACAATAAATTTATAAAAACTGAAGCTACTGCAGGAGAAAATGATAAAAAGCAAATAGATGTTGCACAGCCTGAAATACCAACAGACCAATATTTGCAATCATATATAACATTTTTAGACTTATGCTTACAAGGAATTATAAGCCCATCTACACTTGGAATTGATAATAAAAAATTAGACAATGCTGAAGCTCAAAGAGAAAAAGAAAAAACAACTCTATATACTAGAGGATTAATAATTGATACTTTAACGGAGTTTATTCCAAAAGTAATTAATACTGTTTTGAAATCAAGAGATCAAATGGAAAAGAAACCAGTTCCTGTTGATATAGAAATAAGTGTAAAATTTGGAGAATACAATAATCCATCTTTTGAAGCACAAGTTGAAACAGTTGGAAAGGGAAAAACACAAGGAATAATGAGTATTGAGGCTTGTGTTGATGAATTATATGGAGACAGTAAAGACGAAAAGTGGAAACAGGAAGAGGTTGCAAAATTAAAAGCAGAGCAAGGAATTGTTGATATAGAAGAACCAGCAGTAAATTTTGATGCTGAAATGAATGTTGCAGATGCTACCGACACAGATGTCGATACCATCAAAAAAGAGCCTGAAACAGAACCAAAAGAAGATAAAAAAGACCAGGAGCAGGTTATAAATGAATAATGAGTATGATATAAGTCAGGCATTTCAAAGAATAGAAGAAATACTAATAAAATCTATGAAACGAAATCTTACAAGGCATTTAAATGAAGAAAAAGACCTTGATATGAATTGGAGTGCATGGCAGTCAGAACAATTGAAAGCATTGGAACATTTTAAAAGCACAAATAGAAAAATGTTCAAAAATGATTTTTCTACTATTAACAATGATATTGAAGAATTGATAAAAAAGAGCTATGAAAACGGAAAGCTGGAGCAAGAAAAGGTTATATTAGAAGCTATAAAGAATGGCAATTTTAAAAGTGGCAATAAGCAAATAAATAAATTATGGCATATATACAATACAAGCAAAAATAAAAGAATCAAGAAAAAACAGCTTACTAGAATATATGAAAAAGTAAATCAAGCAGAGTCTGATTTCTTTAAAATAAATGATAGAAAATTAAAAGCCTTGATAAATGAAACTATAAACAATGTGGAAAAAGCTGAAAGTTCTATATTGAGATATACCAATGACCAATATAGAAAAATAATATTTGATGCTCAAGTTTATGCAAATACAGGAAGCGGAACACCACAACAAGCTATTGATATGGCAACAAAGGATTTTCTTTCAAAAGGAATAAATAGTATAGAATACGCAAATGGTGCGATGGTTAATATTGCATCCTATGCAGAAATGGCAATTAGAACAGCAAATATAAGGGCATATATGCAAGGAGAGGGAGCTAAAAGGCAAGAGTGGGGAATACACACAGTTTTAGTTCCTAATCGTGGTGGAGGATGTCCATATTGTATAAAATTTCAAGGAAAAGTTTTTATTGATGATGTGTATAGTGGAGGAACAGAAGCGGAAAGCAACGAAACAGGCTATCCGCTTCTTAGTCGTGCAATGAAGGAGAAATTATTTCATCCAAATTGTAAAGACGGAAGTGTAACATACTTTCCTGGAGTAAATTCTGAGGCTATACCACCAACAAGAGAAGAATTAGAAATAAAGAAAAAGAATTACATAATAGAACAAAAACAAAGATACAACGAGAGGCAGATAAGAAAATATAAAAGGCTAGAACTCGGAAGCACAGACGAGGAAAATATAGAAAAATATCACAAGAAAAGAGTTCAATGGCAATTATATAATAAACAATTCTGTGAAGAACATAACTTAAAAAGGCAGTTCGACAGAGAAAAAGTTAAGGTATAGGAGGTGGAAAGATGAAGCTAATGATTAGTCAGCCAATGAAAGGCAAGACAAATGAGCAAATCAAAGCAGAAAGAGCTGAATTAGTGCAAAAGCTAGAAGCGGAAGGACACGAAGTAGTGGACACAGTATTTGATTTAGCACCAAAAGGTGTAGATGAAGCAATATACTTTTTATCAAAATCAATTGAATTTATTTCGCAAGTAGATGGCTTGGTATTTATGCCAGGTTGGAATGCTGCACGAGGATGCAGAATTGAATATCAAGTTGCTTTAGAATATGGCAAATTTATTAAAATTATTTAGGAGGTAAAAGAAAATGGCAAAGAAAAATAATGAAGTAAAAGAAAATGAAGAATTAAAAGAAGCGGTTGTTACAGAAACAACTAAAAAGGTTGAAGAACCAAAAACAGAAGAGGTAGTTGAAGAAAACAAAGAAACTACTGTGGAAGACGCAAAAGTTGAAGAAAATGCGTCTAATGAAAAACAAGACGCAGAGGTGCAAGCTACAGAAAACAAAGTTCCAACTGTAAAAGAAGTATTTAGAGATAAATACAACGAAAAAGTTATTTACAATGTTGGAGATACATTCATCGAAGATGAAACAATAGAAGACAATAAACCAGTAGAAGCTGGAAAAGGTAAATATAAAGTTTCAAAAGCAAGATATGAAGAACTACAAAGAAGTTTATATGTTGATTAATTAAGAGCTGAAAGGCTCTTTTTTATATGCTCCAAACACTGACTGAGGGTAAAAGCATGTGCAAATTATTTAATAGTCATTTCAAGACTTTAAAAAGTAGGAGGTAGTGAAGATGGAAGGAAACGATGCAAATAATAACGCAAATTCTAACCAAAATAATGCCCAAAACACTACAGGGCAACAAAATAATACTGCAAATCAAGCATCTAGCACGATTGATTATAACAAAATTCAAGAAATGATAGATGGTAGAAATGCAAAAACTGAAGATAGCATATTAAAAAGCTATTTTGAGAAACAAGGATTAAGCAAAGAGGAAATGGAAAGTGCAATAAATGCTTTCAAAACTCAAAAGGCTAATCAAGCAAAAGCTCAAGACACAGAGCTTGCTGATACACAAGCCTCTTTGAAGAAAGCACAATTAGAAAATCAAAGATTGAAAATAGAGAAAAAGGCTTATGACTTTGTTGACGATTTAAATATTGACAACAAAACAATGCCTTATTTATTGAAAATGGCTGATTTAAGCAAGTGCATTGATAAAGAGGGAAATGTATTAGAAGACACATTAAAAACTGCATTAGAACAGGTCATTGCTGATGTTCCTGGTTTGAAAAAACAAACACAAGGTGTCGTAGGAATAACAGTTGGTGCAGACACAACAAATAACACAAACTCAAATAATAATGTATTTGATTTTGGATTTGCAGGTGTAAGACCTAAAAAAAATAATTAGGAGGTAATTTAAAATGGCATTTGTAAAACAAAACTTAAACTATGCTAAAGAATATTCACAAGCTTTAGCACAAGCATATCCATACACATTATATTTTGGTGCTTTATGGAGTGCAGTAAAACCAGATGTAAAATTCTTAAATAATAACACAGTTATACTACCAAGCTTAACTGTAAAAGGAAGAGCTAACGGAGACAGAGACACAATCGGTTCTTTCGCTAGAAACTTCAATAATGCAGAAGAGTCAAAAACTCTTAAAACTCACAGAACTTGGAATACATTAGTACATCCAAGAGATATTGATGAGACAAATCATGTTGCATCAATCCAAAACATTACTAAGGTAATGAATGAGGAACAAAAATTCCCAGAAATGGATGCTGAAATGATAACAGCTTTATTCAAATTAAAAAATGAAAAAGAAGCTATTACAGCAGATGATGTATTAACTACTGCAAATGTATTAACAAAATTTGATGCATTAATGGACAAAATGGATGAAAAAAGAGTTCCAGCTGCAGGTAGATTATTATATGTTGATACATTTACAAAAACTTTAATTGATACAGCAAAAGATGTTGTAAGACAATCTGGAAACCAAGTATTGGGAAGAACTGTATCAAGAATTGACGAAGTTGAAGTAATTGGTGTTCCAACTTCTGCTATGAAATCTGCATACACTTTAAGTGCTACAGATGGATTCTCAGTTGCTGAAGATGCTAAAGATGTAAAAATGTTATTAGTACATCCAAGTGCTGTAATTCCAGTAATCACTTATGATTTTGCTGAATTAGGATTACCAAGTGCATTGTCACAAGGTAAATATACATACTTTGAAGAGTCTTTTGAAGATGTATTTATCTATGACAAGAAACATGATGGAATCCAATTCTATATTGAAAAATCTGCCTAATAGGAGTGTTGTTTTATGAGTAATTATGTAGATAAGGATTATTATCTAAATACTTATAAAGGCACAGCAATTCCTGAAAGTGAAATTGAGAAAAGGCTAAAAGAAGCAAGTTTGCATATTGATACTTTAACTTATAATAGGATCGTTGGAAGAGGGTTTGATAATTTAACAAAATTCCAACAGGATATTATACAAGAAGTTGTATGCAAACTTGCTGATTTTGAATACGAAAATGAGGATTTAATAAAAACGGTATTGTCTAGTTATTCAATAAATGGTGTGGCAATGAGTTTTAGTTCTGGTTGGAATGTTGAAATTCAAAATGGTGTTGCTATATCCAAAGATGATTATTGCTTATTAAGGCAGACAGGATTAACTTGTAGGAATGTGAGGTATTAATATGGTTTATCCAAAATTAGTTAGAAAAAAGGATTGTAAAACAGATATTCATGTTGTTTTATATGAAGAGGGAACAACAGAAGAAGGCGAGCCAATAATTGCTTTAGAAGATGATTTTAAATGTAATTACCAAGATAAAGCAAAAAGAATATTGACACAAGAAAAAGTCATAATTGAATTAACAGGAAAGGCTATTTTTTGTGAAGATATTGCTCCAAAACTTTCTGTTATTTCTGGTGGAGAAGTAACTGTATTTGGACAAACTAGACGAATATATCAAGGAACTAAAGCAAGAAATCCTGATGGAACAGTTAATTATGTTGAATTGGAGATTATGTAATGAAATTTGTAACTTCAAAAGTAAAGATAAATGTTCCTAAAATAAAGCAACTAGACAGAGCATCTATTACAGCATTAGAGAAAACTTTAAGTGCTCTACATACTGAAGTAGTAAAAGCTCAAGTAATGCCTTTTGATACTGGAAATATGCAAAATGCAAGTACATTTGAAGATTATTCAAATAGCAAAAGTGGAAAAGTTAGTTTAAATACTGCAACACCTTATGCTAGAAGAATGTACTTTCATCCTGAATATAATTTCCAAACAAAAGAAAATGCAAATGCAAGAGGTAATTGGTACGAGCCATGGATAAGTGGTAAGGAAAAGAACTTTTGCTCAAAGGCATTTTCACAATTTTATAAAAAGGAGGCTGGCTTGTAATGTTAGGATTAGCAGATATAAAGGACTGGCTTATAAAACTAGATACAAAAACAGTTGCTGATATTAATAAAATGGCAGTTAAAGATGTTCAAAATCTTTCTGTTAAGCAATTATTTAAGTCTGGTTATATAATAGCAGATCATTTTTATATAGGTAAATTAGATAATAAAAAAGAAAAATCCATTGGAGTATATCAATTGCAAACAAGCAATCCTCCTAATGTTGCAATTGGAGGATTGAGTAATACAAAAAGTTATGAAAAATCCGTTAGTATTTTAGTTCACTGGAACAAAAATGCTAAGGAAACAGAACTCAAAGCTCTTGAATTATATTATAAATTGTTTAATTCAAGGGACTTTATGATTAATGATTATAAAGTAAATTATATTAGTTTGCTTGTACCTGAACCTGTAGATGTTGGAACAGATGATTCCAATGTTTATGAGAGAGTAATACAAGCAACTTTTTATTATGAATTGAAAAAGGAGGAATAAACCATGGCAACTGTAACAAGTGGAGTTTATCCAGTTTTTAATAATATTTTTAAAATTGGAATTAAAGGAAATGACTCAAAAGACGCAGACATGAAAGCAATTGCAGACTGTGAAACATTTTCTTTGTCAATGGATAATAATGTCGAAGAATGGACACCAATGACAACAGAAGGTTGGATCAGAAGAATGCAAACTGGTAAAGGATTTTCAATCAGTATTTCTGGTAAAAGAAATGTTGGAGATGATGGAAATGACTATGTCGCATCAAAGCTATTCGCAACTGGTGCAGATGTAGAAACAAAATTTGAATGGGAATTTGCAGATGGTACTAAGGTATCATTTGACTGTATTATTTCTGTATCAAATGCTGGTACAGGAGACAGCACAAATGTTGCACCTTTAGAATTTGAGGTTATGTCAAATGGAAAACCAACAGTAACACCAGCAGCATAAAACGAGCCTCAGTATTTCGGTACTGGGGCTTATTTTTTTTATTAAAAATTAAATTTAGGAGGAATTAAAAATGGCAAATAGTATTGATATTAGTGCAAAATTAAAAAAAGAGCCTATTAAGATAAAATTAACAGAAGATAAGGAATATGAAGTAGACAATAGTGCTGAAACTTTTGTTGTAGTTCAAGAAAAATTAAAGGATAAAGAATTTAGTATTGATGTTATGTATGAAGTAATTGAAATATTAATGGGAAAAGAAGCATTGAAAGAAATACAAGATATGAAATTGTCTGTAAATGGAATCGAGAGTGTAATCATCGGTTTAATGGCAGCAGTAAATGAAATATCTTATGAGGAAATGGAGAAACGATTTCCAAAACAGTAGTGAATCATATTATGACTTAATTGATGATTTTGATTTGATAGAGAGTTCATTTGCTCAACAATATGGAATTAGATTAAGAAAAGAAATAGACACAATGAAATGGGGAGAGTTTTCTAGTCTATTAAGTGGACTAAATGGAGACACAGCCCTTGGTAATATTGTGAGAATTAGGAGTGAAAAAGATCCAAAAGTCCTTAAAAACTTTACTAAAAATGAAAAGGAAATCAGGTCAAAATGGTTAAATAAAAATGCTAAACAAGTAAGTCGTGAAAACTACGAACAAGCTATGGAAAACTTTAAGAATATGTTTAAAGCTATGGCAAAACAAAACGAAGAGAAATGAGGTGGGAAAATTGAGTCAAAATGTAGGAGAGATAGATTTAAGTCTTATACTGAATAGTGATAAATTTAGTTCCCAATTAAAAAATATAGAGGGACAAGCAAATCAAGCCTCATCAAAAATTTCTGGAGCTTTAAAAGGAATTGGTAAAGCAGCACTCGCTGCTTTTTCTATTGCTGCGATAACTAAATTTGGAAAAGCATGTGTAGATGTAGCAACAGAAACAAGTAATGCATGGATAGGATTAAATTCTATACTAACAGGTCAAGGAAAGAGTTTCTCGCAAGCTCAAAAATTTATTCAAGATTATGTTAGTGATGGTTTAGTTCCATTGAATAATGCTGTTGGTGCATATAAGAACTTAGCTTTAAGAGGTTATAGTTCAGACCAAATACAAAAAACAATGACCGCTTTGAAAAATAGTGCAACATTTGCAAGGCAAAGCACTTATTCTTTAGGTGATGCAGTTCAAACCGCAACAGAAGGTTTGAAAAATGAAAATTCTGTTGTTGTTGATAATGCAGGTGTAACAAAAAATGTAGCAAAAATGTGGGAAGACTATGCAAAATCAATAGGAAAAACAACAAATCAATTAACACAAGCTGAAAAGATAGAAGCGGAAGTTAACGGAATATTAGAAGAAACAAAATTCCAAAGTAATGATGCTGCGATTTATGCAAATACTTATGCTGGGAAATTAGCACAGTTAAATTCTGCATTTACTAATATGAAGGTAGCAATAGGAAATGTAATACAGCCTATTGCAAAATTATTTATTCCAATGATAACTGCTGCAGCGAATGCAGTAACAAAATTATTTACTGCTATTGCTGGTTTAATGTCTATGTTTGGATTAAAAGCAGATAGTGTTGAAACTGTCTCAAAAGGACTTGGAGGAATGGCAGACAGTGCGGATAAAGCATCCGATGCTGTAAAAGGTGTTGGAGATAATGCTAGCAAAACCGCAAAGAAAGCAAAGAAGGCAGCACAGCAATTAGCTGGCTTTGATGAAATGAATAAGCTATCAGAGCCAAGCGATAGTAGTTCAGGTAGTGGTTCAGGAGGAGCAGGAGGCGGAGCTTCTGCGTTGGCTGATGCATTAGATGTAACAACTAATATACAACAAGATACATCTGCATTTGATGGTATGCTTGATAAAGTAAAAGAATTGGCAAGTATATTCAAAGAAGGCTTTAATATTAGCTTTGGAGACACTAACTTTGATGGAATAATTGGGCATTTACAAGGAATAAAAGAAAGCATAATTGATATTTGGACAGATCCTGATGTATTAAATTCTGCAGGTCAATGGGTAGATACAATGTTATTTTCATTAGGTCAAGCAGTAGGAGCGGTTGCAAGAATAGGTGTAAACATAGTAGAGGGCTTATTAGGAAGCATCGATAAATATTTGTCACAAAATATTGATAGAATAAAAACTCATATATGTAATATGTTTGATATTTCAAGCGAAGACATGGCTTTGACAGGTAATTTATGGCAAGCATTGGGAGAAATATCTGATGTATTTAGTGGAGATACTGCTAAACAAATTGGAGCAAATATTATAGCGATGTTTGCTAATCCTTTTATGAGTTTACAAGAGTTTTGTGCAAAATTTGTTAAGGATATAAAAGGTGTATTATTCCAGCCAATAATAGACAATGCAGAAAAAATAAAAACCACATTTGAAAATGTACTAGAACCTATAAAAACGGTAACAGGTACACTAGCAGAGGCAATGACTTATGTTGGCGATAAATGGAACGAAGTATATGACACATACATAAGCCCATTTATGGAAAGCTTAAAAACAGGCTTAAGTGATACTTTTAGCAAGTTTTTAGATGTGTATAATGAATATGTTGTTCCATTTTTAGATAATGTAGCAAACGGAATTAATACATTATGGACAGAACATTTAAAACCTTTAGTAGATAAAATCGGAGAATTAATTGGATCTATTGTAAATGCATTGAAAGTGTTATGGGAAAAATGGTTAAAACCTATTGTTGACTGGGTTATTCAAAATGTATTACCTAAATTAGTTCCAGTATTTGAAGGTTTATGGAATACAATAAAAAATATATTCGGACATATTGCAGATGCAATTGGTGGAATAATAGATTTCTTCAAAGGCTTAATAGACTTTATTGTTGGAGTATTTACTGGAGATTGGAATAAAGCATGGGAAGGAATTAAAACAGCATTTAGTGGAATATGGAATGCAATTAAAGGAATAGTGCAAGCAGTATGGGAAGCAATAAAAGGAATTGTAACCAATACAATTAATATTATAAAAACTGTAATTTCAACAGTATTTAGTGCTATACAAACTATTATAACTAATATTTGGAATGGCATTAAAACATTTATTACAAATATTTGGAATGGTATTAAAGATATGATTTCAAATGTAATAAACGGAATAAAAAATACTGTAACAAATGTATTTAATAGTATAAAGACAAGCATTACTAATATATGGAATAATATAGTAACGACCATAACAAATGTATGGAACACAATTAAGACAAGAGTAAAAGAAGGTGCACAAGGTGCTTGGAATGCAATTACAGGAATATTTAGTGGAATCGCAAACTGGTTTAAAAATATATTTACTCAAGCATGGACTAATGTTAAGAATGTATTTAGTACAGGTGGAAAAATATTTGATGGTATAAAAGAAGGAATAGTAAACTTCTTTAAGACAATAGTTAATGGAATTATAAGTGGTATTAATAAAGTAATAGCAGTTCCATTTAATGCAATCAATAATATATTACAAAAAATACACGATATAGACATTTTAGGAGTGAAGCCATTTACTTGGGTTCATAAATTTAGTGTTCCTGAAATTCCTAAACTTGCACAAGGTGGTTATGTTGAGGCAAATACACCAAGATTAGCAGTAGTCGGAGATAATAGAACGCAAGGAGAAATTATTTCTCCAGTAGACAAGATGCGTGAGACATTCTTAAGTGCATTACAAGAATTTAAAAATATGAATACTGGACTTGGTGGCGATTATGTTCCAATAGAGATTAATATACCAATTTCTTTAGATGGCGAGGAAATACAAAGATTACAAGATGAGAGAAAAGCAAGATTAGCACTTGCCACGAACGGAAGGAGGTATTAATTATGGCTAGATATAGTGGAGACTTAATAAAACTAAATGGTAAAAGTTATAAATGTATTACATCTTATAAAGTTCAAAGAAACAAGTTATGGAGTTCTGATACAGGAAGAAATATGGCTGGAGTTATGAAAGGAACTCTAATAGGGAATTTCCCTAAAATACAATTAGAAATCGAGCCTTTAGATGCTGCAGAAATGAGAGAATTAGAACTCATTTTTGATTCAGCATCTTTTTCTGTAGAATATTACAATAATAAATATGGTTGTACTTGTACTGCAGATTATTACGCAAACGATTATGATGAAGAATTGAATATAGAGAGATTTCCAGAACTTAAATATAAGGCATTTGCAGTCAATCTAATACCAAATGAGGGGGAAGATAGGCATGTTAAAAACAACTAAAACATTTAAAAATAAAATGAAAGTTTATGGAAAACAGCTGAATATCTTACTTGGATTTGGTCAAACCAAATTAGACAAAACTCATGTAAAAAAATTAGATTTGTCTGTAAATGGAGATTTGTTTACTTCTATTATGAGGCAAGTAGACATAGAAATAGAAAATTACACAACAATAGATAAAAGCAAAATAATGACAGTAAAAGAAGTCCACGAAGCACAAGTAAGAAGAATAGATAGAACACAAGTAAAATATTTAGCAGAAGACCAGGACAAAGAATATACGGTTGATGATGTTCACAAAATGAGTGTTGGAAAAATGGACAATACAAGAATAAAATTCTTAATTCCACACGATAAAAGAGAAAATATAGAAAATGCATCAGTTATAAATATTCAAATTGGTGTTAGAACATCAGAATTTGATGATTATGAGTATATAGACTGGGGAGAATTTGTTGTATATGACAAAGAAGAAAAAATTGACACTAGATCATTGAAATTGCATCTATATGACCACATGATAGATAGTCATATAAAATATACAGACAGTCCTCTTACTCTTGATTACTCTACAGGTGATGTTACAGTTTTAGATTTGTTAAGAGCTATTTGTAATAAATTCGGTTGGACTTTAAAAACAGTTGATTTTGCGAATGCAAATAAAATAATAAGTGAAGACAAGTATGCAGAATTAACTGATTTTACATATAGAGATATTTTAGACGAAATCGCAGCAGTAGCTGGTGGTTTTATTAAAATTATAAATAAAGATTTATATGTAGCATATCCAACAGAAACAGGAGAAATCATTGATGAAAACGACCTTGAAAAACTTACATTAGGCAAAAAAATAGGTGCATATAACACAATGGTGTTGGGTAGAAGTCCACAAGAAGATAATATTTATTATCCAAGTTCTGCACCTGCTTCTGGTAGGGTTTCAATAAGAATAGATAATAATCAAATCATGGATAGAAATAGAAGTGATTTTATTGAAGAAATATACAATCACATAAATGGTTTATCTTATTATGTATTTGATTATAAATCTTTCGGATTTGGATATTATGAGTTCGGAGATATTGTTACATTAAAGGATTTACACGAAAACGAATATAAAACAATATTGTTTAATATTACCGTAGAAATAACTTCAGGAATAAAAGAAAAGGCAAATACTAAAGAACCAAAATATAGTGAAACCAAATATCAATACGCAACAAGTATTGAAAAAAGAGTCACAAATACTGAAATTATTACTAATAAGCAAGAAGGTAAGATCCAAGAAATAATTGAAGAACAGACTGGTGCAAGTTCAAGAATGAACTTGTTAGAATCAACTATAAATGAAACAAAAAGGACAATAAGTGATTATCAAAGCGAAACTGATAATAAAATGGCAGAATTTAAGGAAAGCCTTGATGGACTAAACATTAATTTGAAAAATAATAGTGGTAACAATATTTTCTATTATGATACTGACTTTTGGAATGGAGATGTACTTGAAAGCTATATTGATACAGATACAAGAAAAAACACAGTAAGTGGAATGGGTTATAAGCTATCAATAGGAAGTGTATCACAAGATGCTACTGTAAAAAATGATGTATATACAATTTCATTTTTATATAAAAATACAAATAAATTAGATAACACAACTGTTGAAATTAACGGTATTGCAGAGAAGTTGGTATATACTGGAGATGAATGGAAAGAGTATGAAAAACAAATAAAAGTTACTGACAACAGAATTATACTTACATTTACAACAGACATTAACGATGCAATAGAACTTGCTGATGTTATGGGAAATATTGGAGTAGAAAAACAAGCATGGTCTCAAAATCCAAATGAAACACATACAGATACAGTTGATATAGGAAAAGGAATACAGGTAAATTCAAGCACATCTAATACATATACAAGAATGGATGCAGACGGATTTAGAAGTTTCAATTCATCAACTGGAGAGGTAACGACAGAATTAACAGACAAAGGTACTGTTACGAAAGAATTACAAGTAACAACTAAAGCAGAAATTACAGGCTTATTATTCCAGGAAATTGAAGGACAAACCTGGATTTCAAAATTATAGGGAAAGGAGGATTTTAGATAATGGCTTTAAGTGGAAGTGTGGCAACGAACTCAAGTAGTAATAGAAGTGTTACAGTTGAGTGGTCTGCAACGCAAGATGTTTCAAAAAATACTTCAAAAATATCTTGGAAAATTGTTGGAAGTGGTTCAGCGACTGGTTGGGTTAGAGTAAGTGAGTTGAGACTAACTATTGATGGATCACAAGAATATTATAGAGACTCAAGTAAACATACCGATTGCTATCAAGAAACAGTTTTAGCATCAGGGACAAAAACAATTACTCATGGCAACGATGGAAAGAAATCATTTAAAATAAAAATCGAAGCTGGTATTTATCAATGGGCAATCAATTGTAGTGGAGAAAAGTCTTTTGATTTAAATACAATTCCAAGAAACTTAGACAGCATTAGTATATCAGAAAGAGGTCATGGTTATAATTACATTCAAGTAAACTGGTCTTGTAGTCCTGCAAGAGATTATACGCAGTATTCATTAAATGGTGGAGCTTGGACTGATGCAGGAGATACAGTTGCAAGTGATGGCAAATCAGGATGGTTTAATATACCAAACCTAAAAGAAAGCACAAAATATACAGTAAAAGTAAGATTAAGAAGAAAAGACAGTCAATTATGGTCTGAATCAAATACTTTAACAATTACAACAGCAAGTGGACATACAACTATTACTCAGTTTGTTGTAAATAAAGTAACTGGTAGAAGCGATCAATTAAAAATAACATGGGCTGCAGGAAATGCTTGTGATAAAGGTTGGTACTCTATTGATAATGGTAGTACATGGAAAGAAGGTTTGAGTTATCCAGACCAGGTAATTAGTGGTTTAAGTAGTGGAACTTCTTATAAAATTAAAATCAGAGTAAGAAGACAAGACTCTCAAATGACAACTGATAGTGGAACAGTAACACAAACTACATATACACAAACAAAATTCACTAAAAACAATGTAAATCATGTTAGTGGTTATAGTGGATTAAGTCAATTGCAAGTAGAGTGGGCAACAAATATTACAATTCAAAAATTAGAGCTGTCTTTGAATGATGGTTCTAGCTGGACAGATAAAGGCAATCCTAATAGTACAAGTGGAACATTTACTATTACTAGTCTTTCAATGAACACTTATTATAATATAAAACTGAGAGCAACAAGTAAAGATGGTTCTGTTGTAGTTACTACAGGAACTATAAAACAAAATACTTACAATAAAGTAACTGGTAATTTGTATAAAAATGGAACAAAATTAAGTGTAACAACAGGAATACAATTAACTACTACTGACAAGTTAGAGTTTAAAGATATTTCTAATCCAGCAGGATGTACTTATAGAATATATTTTGAAACACCAGACAATACAAGAAGAATTACACAAAGTGAAACAACAATAACTGCAGTACAAATACAAGCAATGTTTCAATATTTGCCTAACAGTAACTCGCAAGCATTTAATGTAGGAATAGCAACAATGAATGGCAATACAGAAGCACAGTATGTTGATTTTTATGGTAATTTAGTAATTACTAATTCAAATCCTACTTTCAACAATTTTACTTATGAAGATACAGATGCAACTTGCAAGGTATTGACTGGAGGTAACCAAGGAATAATAAAAGGGTACTCAGATGTAAAAATCAATATTTCCAATGCAAATAAGGCAATTGGAAAAGACTATGCTACAATAACAAAATACAGAGCAGTTATTGGAGAAAAACAAAAAGAAATAGGATATTCTAGTTCTTCAAATGTCAGTGGACAAATTGATAATGTTTTAAGCAATGTTTTTACAGTATATGCAATAGATTCAAGAGGAAATTCTACAGCAAAACAAATTAGTCCAAGTGCTTTTTATGATTATTCAAACATAAAAATTACGAAAGCGGAAATTGCAAGAACAAATGGTGTAGGAGAAGAAACAGAATTATATTTTGAAGGAGAGTTTTGGCATCAATCTTTTGGAAATATTACAAATAGCATTGTGCAATGTTATTATCAATATAAAACAACATCTTCAAATAACTGGGTAACTGGAGCAACAACATTAGAGTTAACAATCAATGGTAATAGATTTAGCTTTAGGGGACTTATTAAAGGTGATGATGGTGCAAAAGGATTTTCTGTAACTAATAATTTTAATGTAAAAATATTTGTCAAAGATAGATTATCACAATCTACATTTGATTTAATATTAGGTTCTGGAACACCGCAACTTGCTGTTACTCAGGAAGGAGTGGCAGTTGGTGGAATGTACAGGGCTGACTTAGGAGAGGGTTTGCAAATATACGGCAAACTCTTTTTAAATGGAGTAGAAATAAAAAATTAATAAATGAAAGGAGATTATAAAAATGTCTTTAAGAACAACTTTTTTGAAATTATTTAAATGGAATACGCAAGATGATGAGGACTTAAATAGTAATTTTGATGTTGATTCTGCAATGAATGATAACTGGGACACAATTGATGATGCAATAAGTGATTTAAGCGGAAATAAAGTTGACAAAGTTGCTGGTAAACAATTATCTACAGAAGATTATTCAACTGCAGAAAAAACAAAATTAAATGGTGTTGCTGCAGGAGCACAAGTTAATGTTTTAGAAAACCTTACATTAGGAGGAACAACATTAGCCAAAAATAATAAAGCAATAGAAATTAAAGATCCTGAAGTAACAAATGCGAGACAATCTACTACAAAAAACAAAACTTTTTCAAATGTAGATGCTCGTATTGAGGAACTAGAAGCAGATGTTGACAATATAGAAACAACAAGAGGTCATGTATATGGTATTAGGAGAAAAATAACAAGTAATTCAAGTTCTGCCTGGGAGAGATTATTTGATAGTGTTGGAAAAGTTGCTAATGCTACCAAAAATGGTGGGACAGTACAAAATGATTTTGACGAACTTGCTCCTTGGTCTGAAATAAAATCTTGTAACTATGATTTAGCAACAAAAAAAATTAAAGCCTGGTTTGGAGATGCAAATTTCAAATTTGATGGAACAAACGGAGATGTATTTACTCATGTTCCAAAAACATACTGGAGTATATACCAGGATAATGATTATGACTATGTACTATTAGCAGATTATCCAAGAGCAGGATTTATGGAAGTTGACGGATTTTTTGTAGGTAGATATAACGGAGCTGTAGTTGATGATGTATTACATACTTATAGCGGTTTAGTTCCAACAACTAATAGAACTATTGGAGCGTTTAGAACTTTAGCAAATGCTTTAGGAGATAATTTCTCTCAATTAGATTGGAGATATTTTATCTTACAAATGCTTTATTTAGTAGAATACGCAAACTATAATTCTCAATCAATGCTTGGAAATGGTGTACAAAGTCGTAAATATTTAAAAACACTAATCGCTGAAAATAATACTAATAGAGTTATAATCGGAAGTGCATCAGGTTATTATGTAGGACAAATCATAAGAATTGGTACTTCTGATGGTGGAACACAAATTGCAGATGCAAGAAAAATTACAGCAATAGAAGCATACGATGATGGAAGTGTTACTGGCTCTGCTTTAACATTTGATGGTGCTGCAGTTAATATTGCAGTTGATAACTTTGTATGTACGATGGCACAAGAAACTGGTCAATGTGATAGTTTAGGAATGAAGTCAGGATGCTTAAATAATGACGGATATCATTCAATGATTTATAGAGGTGTAGAAAACCTATTTGCGAATATATGGCAATGGGTAGATGGAATAAATGTAAAGGATCATTTAGCATATATTTGTAAGGATCATTCTCAATATGCTAGTGACAAGTTCACAGATCCATATAAACCTTTGGCTTATACAAACGCAGATGCAAACGGCTATGCAAAAACATTGGGATTAGATGTAGATGAGCCATTCTTTAGATTTCCAACAGAAGTCGGTGGAAGTACATCTACTTATATGGCAGACTACTATTACCAAAATACAGGCAACAGGGTTGCTCGTGTGGGTGGTTATTTCAACAATGGGGCTAACGATGGCTTGTGGTATTGGCCCTTCAGCGACACTTCTTCGGATGCGAGTTGGGGCATCGGTTGTCGTGTTCTTATTGATAACCAGTAAAACAGGGGTCTGGGGGCGGTCAGCCTCCCAGCTAATTTAACTATGTTATAGAGTAGTTATTTTAATTTAATAAATTTAGTATAATAACAGGCAAAGGGATTTGATGTGTGCCGTGCCGAGCTTTCACTTCTCATTTGAGGGTTGCTCATGTGGGTGGTAATTTCAACAATGGGGCTAACGATGGCTTGTGGTATTGGAACTTCAACAACACTTCTTCGAATGCGAATTGGAACATCGGTTGTCGTGTACTTATTTTTCAAATAATTATTTATATTACACATCATCTTCCTGAGCCCTTGCTCAAAATAGAGTCGCAACTGGATTGGACTAGTAAGCCCATTATGGTTTGAAAATCCGATAGACAAAAATAAGAAACCAGAGGTGTAATATGAAAAGAAAAGGCAACTTTTATAAGGATATTTGCAATAAGGAAAATATTAAGAAGGCAATAATAGAAGCTGCGAAAGGTAAGAAAGATAGGAATAATGTAGCAAGGATAATAGAGAATATTGATCACTATGTCGATATTCTCTATAATATGTTATTATCTAAAGATATTAAATTATCTCCATATAAGAAAATGACAATACATGATGGTGCTAACAAAAAGGAGAGAATTATATTCAAGCCTGCATTCTTCCCTGACCAATGCATACATTGGTCTTTAATGTTGCAATTACAGCCTATTTTGCAAAAAGGAATGTATGAATATTGTTGTGCTAGTGTTCCAAATAGAGGAATACATTATGGTTCAACATATATAAAACGAATATTAAAAGATGACAGAAAAAATACAAAATATTGCTTAAAATTAGATGTGAAGAAATTTTATCCTAGTATTGATAAAGAAGTATGTAAAAGAAAATTTAGAAGAATCATAAAGGATTATGATGTAATAAATTTAATAGACACTATAATCGATAGTAGTAATGAGAGCGGATTACCTATTGGTAATTTTACAAGTCAATGGTTCGCAAATTTTTATTTACAAGACCTGGATCATTTCATAAAAGAAAAAATGAAAGTAAAATACTATTTGCGATACATGGATGATATGGTTCTATTTGGTAGAAATAAAAAAGAACTGCACAAAATAAAAAATGCAATAGATGAATTTCTAAAACCTGAAGGACTTAAATTAAAAGACAACTGGCAATTGTTTAAAGTAGACAGTAGACCATTAGATTTTTTAGGATATAGATTTTATAGGGGTTATACAACACTAAGGAGAAGTAATTTCCTTCGCATTAAAAGAAGAGTAAAGAAAATTGTAAAAAGAGGATATATAAGGCAGACAGATGCTTATTCTATGATTTCATATCATGGATGGCTGTCACATTGTAATAGTTTCAATTATAGAAACAAATATATTAAGCCTTATAATATAACCTTGAAAAAATGTAAAGGAGTGATAAGAAATGGTAGAAGTAAACTTAAATTGTGAATCAGATACAAAACCAGAGAAATATGTTATTGAAAATGTATTAAATGGAAAATGTGATATTATTTTGAATGAAAATATTGCAGAAAAAACAAGAGAAGATGAAGACGGAAAAACAAAAACATATTTTACTTATGATATGTATAGAATATCAAAAAACAATTATAGAGATACTTTAGAGACTGACTTAGCAGACAATACTAATTTTGCAGTATGGTTAAATTTTGCTAAAGAGCAGTACGCTAAACAAATAATTGAAATATCAGACAATGAAAGAATTGCAGCACTAGAACAGGCAATAATTGATATTGGGGAGGTAATTGGAAATGATTAATTTTTATGTAATACAAATAAGAGATTTAAAAACAATGACAATTGATGATGTCCCTAAATTATGGAGAGAAAAAGTAAGAAAGAAATTGCAAGAAGAGTCTTAACAGGCTCTTCTTTTAGTTTACACGAAAGGAGAAGGTTGTTAATGGAATTAGTAGAAATTATAAAAACCATATTTCAATATGGAGGAACATTAATAATGGCAGCATTATTTGTATGGGTATTTATTCAAGATAAAACAAAAAATAATAAGCTTCAAGAAGATAATAATACAATGCTTAAAGTTTTAACTGAAAGTAATAATAATATAGCAAAATCATTAGACATAATCGCAAATAATTTAGTGACTATTGATAGTAAAGTCGACAGAAATTATCAAGAGACACTAAAGGAAAGGAGAAAATAATGAAACAAGCATGGAGTGATTTAAAAAGTTTTGTAACAATAGCTTTCACATTTACAATTATAGCTTTAGTTTTAATTATTGCAATAAAAGGCAACTGGGATATATTTCAAATAGTTTTCACTTTGTTTTCTAATATAGCAACTGCGGTTTTTACATATTTCTTTACAAGGAAGACAAATGTCGAAAAAACTAATGAAATTGAGGCAACAAATGATACTAACCAAGAATAAAAAACGGCTTAAAACGCAACGTCGCAAGCCGTTTTTTTTGCAATACCGTAAAAAAATTACGGTATTTATCAAATACAGGAAGAAAATTCAAAAATCTTCCTGTATTAATTTTTATAAGGAGGTTTTTACTATGGAAGATGAAGAAGTAGTTTTATCTGAAGAAATGACAGAAGAATTATCAAATGGAAGGGAGGAAAACGAAGATGAGTAAATCAAGTCTAACAGCAGTAACAGTTCCTGCAAGTACAAGTAATTATACACAAGGAAGAAGAGGCTATAAAATTTGTAAAATAACAGTTCATCACATGGCTGGAGTTTTATCTGCAGAACAATGTGGTAGAATATTCCAAAATGCAAGCAGAGGTGCAAGTTCTAATTATGGAATTGGAAACGATGGAAAAATAGGTTGCTATGTAGAGGAAGAAAATAGAGCATGGACATCAAGCAATCGTGAAAATGATTGTCAGGCAATTACAATTGAAGTTTCAAATAGTTCTGTAGGTGGAAATTATCCTGTAAGTGCTGCAGCTTGGAATTCATTAGTGAAATTATGTGTTGATATTTGTAAAAGATATAAATTCCGATTAACTTATGACGGAACTAAAAATGGAAGTCTAACAAGACACAATATGTTTGCAAATACAAATTGCCCTGGTGCATATTTACAAGGGAAATTCCCTGATTTAGTAAAAGAGGTAAATGCTCAATTAGATGGTGGAAGTACACCAACACCTGCTCCAGCTACACCAAGCACAAGTGGTTCATATTTGGTAAAAGTAACAACTGATTGCCTAAGAATAAGAAATGGTGCAGGAACACAATATAAAATTAATGGAAACATTACAGATAGAGGAACTTATACAATAGTAGAAACACAAGGTAACTGGGGAAAATTGAAATCAGGTGCTGGATGGATTTGTTTAGATTATACAAAAAAGGTAGATGCTCCAGCATCATCAACACCAACAACAACTAATTTTTCAAAAGGTCAAAAAGTTACATTAAAAACATCTGCTAGCAAATACTGCACAGGACAGACAATTCCTTCATATATAAAAGGAAAAACTTATACAATAATGCAAGTAGGAAGTGGAAATACGCATCCTGATGGAGTTTTATTACAAGAAATTATGTCTTGGGTATATAAATCTGATGTTCAATAAAATAATAGAGGAGTTTGTCTCCTCTATTGTATATTTTTTAATTTTTGTTGTATATTATATAGTATGTCAAATGCTTCTTTAAATGTAGTATTATTTAAATCAATATCTAATATTTTGTTAATAATATTATCATAAGAAGAATTTTGACTTGAAGGTGTCGGATTAGATACAATTTCATAATTGATATTATGAGCCTTTAATATATTTGTGTATTTTTCTAGTTTGGCGACAGGAAATCCACATTTAATTATTTCTGGGCTTAAATCAGTTAATTTTAGTCCAATTTCTTTTGACACTAATCTTGCATCTTCATTTAATATATTATAAAAAATTCCAACTCTGAATAAATATACTTTTTCTTTATCTTTAGCTTTTAATTCGTTATACTGCCTTAGAAGTTTGCTCATCGTTATTCTTCCTCCTTGTTCCTTTTTTTCTTTTTATTATATCTCCTGGTTCGCAATCTAATAATTCACAAATTCGTTCTAAAGTTTCAAAATGAATACTTGTAGAAATATTGTCCATCATATTAGAAATTGATTGATAGCTTCCACCCATATTTTTTACAAACCAATATTTACTTTTCTTTTGTTTTTTCAAAATTTGTTCTACATTTACATAGATCATATAATCACCTCCCTATAACAGATATTTTATAGCAAACTGATTTTTATTTTAACTACGCCTTGTAACACTTGCATTTGGAATAACTAATTTACAAATTAGGTGTAAAATGATATAATATCAATATAAAGAGGTGTTTTGTTTGAAAAATATGGAAGTAAAAGATATTTTGAATAATATAAAAAAGATGATTCTATTAAAAGAATATGAAAAAGCTGTTGATTATATAGATTATATTGAGAGAAAGAAAATGTCATCAGAGGAAAGTACAGAAAATTCTGTTGATAAATATATGGAAGAATTAATCAGTAATTTAAAATAGTATTTTATGGTATTTTGTAGTAAAATGTAGAATTTTGTCGAATTTTGTAACACAGATATATCAAGGGCTGTAACACACAATAACTATTCCATAGCATAGTTACTTTATTTTACATAATATGGTATAATAATATAAGAGATATCTCCAATAAATAAAAGGAGGAAGATGAAATGGAATTAAACTTGTTAGATGAGTTGCTGTTACATATATTCAAAAAGTATTCTTACAAGATATATAGAATAGGTGTAAGAGATGGGTTTAATTGGAAAGTGTAATTCCCACTTTCCCACTTTTTTCCCACTCAAGTTTGAAATAACTTGATATTGATTAAAAATGAAAATGTTGTAAAATATTGAAATAAAAGCATTTCAAAAATATTTGAAAATGTTTGAAAAGGTTAAGCAAGAACAGTAGGTTCAGGTGTTGTTGCAGACATAATAGAGTAATAAAGCCAATAAAATAAAGGGTTTCAAGACTTTTTGAAACTCTTTATTTTTTATATTTCCCACTTGTTTCCCACTTTAGTTTTGGAAGATTTGATTTAATTTATTAACTGAATCGTCTTTTGATTCAGGTAATACTGCAAGATATATTTCTGTAGATGCAATCTTTTTATGCCTTAATAATTTCATAATAGTATATAAGTCTGTTCCATGTAATAAAAGTAATACTGCAAATGTATGTCTTAAATCATGGAATTTTCTATATACAAAATTTTCTTTTTCTGCAGATAATTTTAACAATGTTTTTCTCCATACTTTTTCAAGATCCTTTTTATCTATTTGATGACCATTAGCTGTAAATACATATTCTGATGTATGAGGTAATCTCATTAATAGATTATAAATAAAGTCTGACATTGGAATAATATCAATACTACTTTCTGTTTTTGGAGTTCCGTCTTTTGTTTTATATCCTGTTTTAATTCCATCTTCATTAAATGTTGCTGCACGAGTTGTATTGTTTTTAACATATATTTCTCTTTTTTCAAAATTTAAATGTATCCATTTAAGACCAACAATTTCTCCTTCACGCATTCCTGTACCAAGAGCAAAGTCAACTACATCCTTATATTTATTATTAATAAAGGCTTCTCTTAAAATAGGAATTTCATCTTCCCTAAAATAATTAAAAGGAATTTTCTTTTTCTCTATAACTGCATCCACATCAACATCCTTGTCTTTTGGAATATTAACTAATCCTTTATTACATGGATTTTTTGCAATATAACCTTCTTTTTCACAATATATAAAGAATTGGTGTAATAATTTATGCACAGATGTAATTTTTTCTGTAGATCGTTCTTTTTTAAATAGTGTGTTGTAATAATCCTGGACAACAATACTGGATATTTTCTTAATAGGAATATCAGCAAAAGAAAATGGTTTTATATGGTTTCTAAAATCACCTTCATATTTTTCTAATGTTGTATTTTTTATCTCGTGTATTTTAACAGTAAAAAGCCATTTGTGGAGTAATATTCTTATAGTAATATCTTTTACTTGTATTACACCAATTTCCGCTTCTTTTTTTCTCTCGTAATATTGATCTTCGGCATCTGATTTGTTCTTTCCATAAAAATCTTCATATTTGCCATTTATTTTTCTATGGATTCTATAATATGCGACACCGTTTTTTACACAGTTTGTTTTTACTGCCATTTAAATACCTCCATTTTTCAAAATATTTTTTTAAAACTCTTGAAAAATGAAAGCTTTTTATATATAATACAAAAAGTAATCACTTTTCAAAAGTGTTTACGCCTTGGGTAATGTGTGTCGTCTCGCAAATGAAACACATTATCCTTTTTTTATTTCTTTCTTAATCCTATAAATAATATTGATATACCGCAAGTCACAAATGCAAGAAATATCTTAAATATAGAATAAGGTCTTTTAACTTTTGTTTGTCTTTTACTTCCTTCAGATGTTTCTGTATAATATAAACCTGTTCCAGGAATACCAACTGAAGCTGTTTTTCTTCCGTTAGAATTAACTGAGTAACGAGCTCCTTTTGTTCCAACGCTCAAGCCAACTGATTTTTTATTAATGTTTAAATTTACTCCTTTGCAAATTTTGATTCTTTTTCTAAATCTCCATCCCATATTAAACCTCCTTATTTAAAAGCACTTTTATTTTCTACTTTAATTACTTTGCCTATAATAATGAAGTTTTTTTCTTTTAATTCTTCTTTAGTACATTTTAATATTGGATAATAAGGATTCATTGCATGAAATTCTACATAGTCCTTATAATCTATAATTTTTCTGATCATATTTTTATTTTCTAATTTAAAATAAATTGTATCACCAGAAATAAAAGTCTCCTGGGGCTGAACATAAGCAACATCATCTACACCAAGAAGAGGTAACATAGAGTCATCGGTAGATACATAAGTCATTATTTGCGTTCTTTCTTCATCAGGAGTACGATCTATATTTGTGTCAAATCCCATCAACCAGGCTTCATTTATATCAAGAGCTTTTGCTAGTATATAAATATTGTCTTGTTTTGCCTTATACTTTCCAGATAGATAATTGCTGATAAGAGATTTGTCTAATCCAGTTTTTTCAACTAGATCCACTTGTTTATAATTTCTTAAAGTCATAGCTTTTCTTAATCTTGTTGAGAATGTTTCCAATATAATCACCTTCCTTTATAGCCTTATTATAAGCCAAAGTTGAGAAAAAAACAAGTTTTTTTGAAAAAAAATAAAAAAAAGTTGAGAAAAAATCAAAAAAACTATTGACATTTAAAAAATAATAATATATTATAATCACAGAGTTGAGAAAACTCAATAAAACGAAAGGAGAAAAAATATGGAAGAAAATAAGTTGGAATTTGACTACAGCAAGCTATTAGGAAGGATTAAAGAAAAGTTTGGAACGCAGGATAATTTAGCAGCCAAAACAACAATGTCTGTAACATCATTAAATTATAAACTAAACAATAAACTGGAATGGAAACAAAAAGAAATTTTAACAGTAGCTTTATTATTAGACATAGCATTAGAAGAAATAAAAGATTATTTTTTTACATTAAAAGTTGAGAAAACTCAATAAAGTGAAAAAGGAGAAGAAAATGAGAAATAAAGAAAAATGCGAGACGACACACAAAAAAATTCAAGGAGGTAAAAATGGAAGAATGGATCAGCTTAACAAAATATATGGAACGATACCATATAGGTTATAAAGAAGTAAAAAGAATGATAGACAACAACGAACTTGAATATAAGCAAACAGAAGGCGGACATTACAAAATAAAAGTTGGTGGAGACACCGTTAGCAGAGAATTATATGAAACAGAAAAAGCAAAAAGAATTGAAGCAGAAACTAAATTAAATTTATTAAGAAAAGTTTTAGAGGAGGAAAAAACAAATGAAAATTATTAATAAGAAGAAATTTATAACAAGAATAATAGATCTTGTGATTATTATAGCAACAACAACATTAACACCAATGGCAATTAATTACGCAAATGCCTGGAGAGGATATAAAGGTTTTGGAGGAGAATATTTGCTTCCGATATTAGGTTTATTAGCAATATTAGTAATAGAAACAATTTATGAAGAAAGCAGCAGGAGGTAAGGCAATGAATATAAAGGAATATGTAAAAAGTTTATTTATCATATACAGATTCAATAAAATGAAAGCAACTTTGCGTATTATGAAAAATAATTTAAAACTTTTGAAAGGAGGAAATTAAAATGGGATATGAAAAAATCAAAGGTATTATTTCTGATATAGACGAATATCACAATGAAGCTGAATTAAGAGAAATATTACAAGAAATCTTATTCATCTGTGAAGAAAACATAAAAAAAGAACCATCTACCAGCGATCAAACTAAATAGATAGTTCAAAAAATATTTATATAAATACTTTCTATTCATATTTTAACATAGAAAGTTAGAAAGGACAAGTAAAAATGGAAAATTTAAAAATCGAAAAGGGAAAAACTTACACTTATGAAGAATTAAAAGAAATCTTTAAAAATGCTATGGGAGAAACTATACATAAACCATTTGGAGATATAAAAGATGAAAAATTAAAGAAAGAATCAGAAGATCCACATTTTCAATTTTCTACAATGTTAAGTGGAATAGTTATACTACATACAATGGAAAATAATATGTTTGCAAAGGAGGACAATAAAGATGAGTAAACTATATGAATTAACTAATAATTATGAACAAGTTTTAAGCATGATATACGATGAAGATGTAGATGAGCAAATGATATTAGACACATTGGAAAGTATAGAAGGCGAAATTGAAGACAAAGCAGATGGATATGCAAAAATTATAAAAGAATTAGAAGCATTAAGAGATGCGAGAAAAGTAGAAGCAAAGAGATTAACAGAAAGTGCAGCAACATTTGATAACAGAATAAAAGGATTAAAACAAAATTTATTTAATGCAATGAAGCAAACAGGAAAAACAAAATTTGCAACAGAATTATTTACATTTAATATAGCAAAGAATGGAGGAAAACAAGCTCTTACTATTGATGGAGAAGTACCTAAAGAATATACAAAAATTGTCGTAGAAAATGATACAGATAAAATTAGACAAGCATTAGAAAACGGAGAAAATTTACCTTTTGCTCACTTAGAGCCAAGAGGAGAAAGTTTGAGGATTAAATAATGGGAATACCAGTATTAATTTTAGGAGAAAGTGGATCAGGCAAAAGTTGTTCACTTCGCAATTTTGAAAAAGAAAATGTAGTCATATATAACATCGCAGGAAAGCCATTACCATTTAAAAAACAGTTAAATAAAGCAGATAATGTAAATTATACACAAATAAAAAGTAATATGCAAAAAGGAAATTTTAAAACTTATGTAATAGACGATTCACAATACTTAATGGCATTTGAAATGTTTGATAGAGCAAAAGAATTAGGTTACAACAAGTTTACAGATGTAGCACTTAACTTTAGAGGATTAGTAGATTTTGTAATAAAGAATACACCAGCTGACACAATAGTTTACTTTTTACATCATACAGAAACAACTGATACAGGAAAAGTAAAAGCAAAAACAAGCGGAAAAATGCTTGATAACCAACTTACATTGGAAGGATTGTTTTCAATAGTATTGCTTTGTAAAACAGATGGGCAAGAACATTATTTTGAAACGCAAAGTGATGGATATAGTACTTGTAAATCTCCTATGGGAATGTTTGATTTAAAAATAGACAATGATTTGAAAATGGTAGATGACAAAATTAGAGAATATTACGAATTAAACAAAAAGGAGGCAAAACCAAATGAATCTACAAAGAAAAATACAAAGACAACAACTAATGAAACAGCACAAAAGAGCACACAACAAAGTTAAGTTTAATAAAATTTGGGAGCAATTCCAAAAGAACCAAAAAGGAAAGAGGGGTGAATAAAAATGGTTGTAATGATAACTAGTGAAGAGTACAAAGAATTAGTAATAAAAGCTAATAAATATGATGAAATGCAAAAAACAAAATTTGAAAATGCAAAAAATGAAAAAATAGAAAAGGTTGAAATTAAAAAAGTAACAGCTGAGGAAATGGGCGACATTATTGATGATTTAAAAAATAAAATTTTAGGAGGAAAATAAAATGAACAAACCACAAGGATATGATGAGGCACAAGCTTATGGAGAATTTGAAACATTACCTGCAGGAGGATATAAATGCATAATAAAAAAAGTAGCTTGCGAAACGACGCAAGCAGGAAAAGAATATTTAAAATTAGCAATTGATATTTTAGAAGGAGGATTTAAAGATTTCTTTCAAAAAAGATTTGACAATGACACAAGAGAAGATAAGAAATGGGGAGGAGTTTGGACAGTATTTACTGAAGGTTATAATCCAGGAACAACCAATCCAAAATTTAAAGGTTTAATAACTTCTGTAGAAACATCAAATCCAAACTTTACATTTAACTTTGATGAAAAAACACTTGAAGGAAAGAAAGTTGGAATAGTATTTAGAGAAGAAGACTTTTTAGGGCAATTAGATGGACAGGTACATACAGCAGTAAAACCATTTTTTGCAGTATCTTATGATAAAGCTGAAGATGCAAAGATACCAAATAAAAAGGAATTAAGTGATGATCAATACGAGCAAGCATTTGAAGCAACAGCATCCGCTGCAGACAACGATGATCTACCATTTTAGGAGGTAGCAATGGATTTGATAAGAGAAGTTAAGCAGAGAGTAGATATAGTAAAAGTAGCAGAATATTATGGATTAAAATTAGACAGGGCATATAAATGTGTATGCCCATTCCATAAAGAAAAGACAGCAAGTTTCTCAATATCTCCAATAAAA
>JAFTFU010000141.1 GCA_017458285.1 Clostridia bacterium
ATGAGAGATAATTTGACCTGCTAAATTTTGTAGTGGAATATCGTTATACCAGAAATCAAAAATGACTTGTGTCGCTTTATCGCCAAATAACCTAATTTCATAACGATTTTTATAGCCGTACAGCTCATGAATTTCATCAACAAATAGATTTCGAGCCATAGATTGTTCTTTATCTTTTTCATAGAAATTGATATAGATTGATTTACTTTTACGTGAACCAAAATATAAAGATAAGCCAGTAGAGATAAACTCGCCGTCTCGATATAAGAAACTTTCATTTGAAGAAAACTGCCTGAAAGGTGTTTGAATTTGACCTGCCAACATTTTGTCATAAAGTTTACGTAAGTCATAGTTACCTTTTTTGGAATACATTTCATCAGTCGCTAAATCAAGACGAGTGAATTTTAAGTAATCATCTAAATCTTCAAAATCAGTTACCTGTTTTTTCTTCATAGAAAAATGGAAACAATCTTGAAAAAACTGCTTCCATGTTCTATTTTGGTCTTTGAGTTCCTGTTCAAACTCACGACAACCGCCACCATTAAACTCAACAAGTGTACCCATATCAATATTTTCACTATGTCGTAAAATACGGATACTACCGTAAGACATGCTCATGTTGTAGTTGTGCATACTTGATACATCAATATTGAATAAGTTACTATCCATGAAGAGTAAATCTTCAATCACTTCAAACCATTTTAAAGTTTTAAGTCTAATTCTCAGATAGTCAACACTTGTTTCTAGTTCATATTTTGAGTTATAACTCAGATAGTCAAGTAGAACTTTCTTTTTGTCAGGACTTAATGATTTTTTACCAGATAAAACACTACCTATGAACTGACGAGAAACACCAACAATTTTACCAACGTCTTTTTGAGATAAAAGGTAGTTTTTCATGATACCTTTTAAATCAAAATTTTCGTCTATCGTCATGTTTCCAATATTCCTCTTCTGTAATTTCTTTTATCTGATAGTGTGCTAAAGAAAAATTATTACCACAATAATGAGTGCTAATATCACTTTCGACTTCCATTAAGCTATTGGCGCTAATCACGTATGCTTCATCAAAAATACTCATCTCGCCTTTTACAACAACCGCATAATATTTCATATCTTAGTCTCTTTTCTGTATGTTTAAGCAACCTATACTGAATGTCCTAAACCTTGATATAATTGAGTTTAGTTAGTTGGTTGCGATGTTACACCCCGTATTACAATTCGCAAAAAAAAGACTTAAAAATGCTTTAAACACAACATCTGTAAGTCTTATTAATATATTTGGTAGCTAATTTAGTAGCTATTTTGATTAATAGCATAACATTTATAAATTCATTATGCTGCATATTCTTAACTCATCTTCTATTTTTACAATATAAAAAATAATAATCAAGATTCCTAAAAGATAATCACTTTCATAATCTCTATCTTCTATATGATACTTTCCACCATGTTGATATGAGTTTCTTAGACCATAACCATTATCCCAGTCACCCGTATTTAAGACAAAATTAATATAGTCAATCTCTATTTTGGAAAAGAGTGTATTATTAGTAATCAAGAAACCTTTTTCAATTAATCCGTCAATGGTACTTTTATCAGAAGTATTAGTGTGATAGTAACTAATAACTTCTTGATAATAGATATATCGTAAAATATTTATTTCCTGTATATTCTTAAACTTTAAAATTCCTGTTCTTGATTCCTCTGTAAGAATCTCTTTTTTTATTAACTCAGTGATTACCATTCTATCAACAGTAAGAAAATCTTCTTTTTTCACATCAAAGTTATCGTCAATCATCAAATTAAAGAAATTCTCAGCTTTCTTTTCAGGATTAACATAATTAATCTCTGATTGACTGGAAAATAGTTGTCTTTGTATCCACTCATTGATAGTATTCCTATTTAAATAAACATATTTTTTATCCAACTTAGATTTTAATTCAGATATTTTTGGTGTAGAAATCAAGTTAAAAAGTTCAACATCTATTACATTATTTTCATTCCATAAAAAATACTGTTTCCTGATATTTTCTTCAATATTGAAAATTTTAGAATTACGATTAATCATTTTCTCAGATGGAGAAATAAACTCTAATGGTAAAAATTGTATACCGTACTTTTTCTCAAAACATTCCATATTCCATATTATAATCTCTTCTAATTGTAGATTCATTTTTGTTTCTAAAATTTGTTGAAACATCTTTAATTTTGCAAGATTGAAGTGTTCTCTTATCGAAAAGTTTAACCCCACTCCATACATTTCTGAGGTCTGAACCGAAAAAAAATCCTCAAATAACCCTATGTCTATATTTTTTTTGAAGGGTAATACTGATACATGATTTTGATTAAATAACCCCAGTTCATTTTTTAAATAGTTTGATATTGAATCTATATTTCTATAGTTTAAAATCTGTTTTTCATCTACTAATCCCAAAAAGGACGATGAGTTCTTTTTTAATTCCTTATCATAATCTCTCTTGTCAGAAAAAACACTAAAATTTATTGTTTTTATATCATTTTGTTTCTCTGAAAAAAAAGCATCTTCTACTTCAGTAATTCTTTTTATTGCTTTTTGTCTCGTAATGGCAGTAGTTTTTATTGGCCATTTCGGAATAGAAATATTATTTTTTAAAATATATAAGTAACTTAAATTAACGTCCTCGGATTCAATATATTCGCCAATTATCTTTTCCCATTCAATACTAGAAATGTTGTCAGGGATAAAAAATAATTTATTATTTTTCTTATCTATAGATTGCATTAGTACTTCTATATTTTTGAAATCTGAAAGTATTTTTAACTTTATAAATTTCCGATACTTTTCAACAATATATTTATGCCTTAATAGATAATTTATCGAAATTGAATTTATATTAACAATGTTTTCAAATGTAATTTCATCTATTTTATCTCCCAATTTGTATATACAAAATTGTTCCAAAAAATCATTAAGATACAGTCTATGAGTTTTTTGTAACTCTTCTCCTAATTCTAAAATTGGTATCTTATTAAAAAAGGTAGATATCTCTTTCTTAAGGTATTTTATGATTGTATCACGATTTTTAGCACTAATATTTTCAAATACAATATCAGATTTTAGAAACTTCAAAATATTAGCGTATTCTAAATAATCTTCTAGCTTATATTCCGTAACACCATTTTCTAAAAAATGAATACTTTTCTGCTCAACTTTAGAACTTGCTATAATATCAGATAAATCATTATTTCCATAATATTTTATTAAATCAGTCATTAATCCTCCTAATAAATTATCATATCTAAATTATGAACATATTATACCATTTTAGTTTGATAAATTAAGGTTCAATCCAATATGTAAAATAAATCATGAATAGTCCA
>JAFTFU010000142.1 GCA_017458285.1 Clostridia bacterium
ATTTTTTATTTTTTATTTCTTTTAAGAAAAGATTATTTTAAAATATATAAATATTTTTAACGAAAACCATCAGCATTTTAACATTTTACTATTTTCTTAAATTTATTTTTACCAAATTGAATAACTAAATCATTTTCAATTTTTATTATTTTATTTATATCAGTTTCTAAATTGGAATTAATTTTTATGCCATTTCCTTGTATCATTCTTTTAGCTTCACCTTTAGAGTTAGCAAAATTGATTTTTATCAATAATTCACAAATATTCATTTCATTTTCTGATATGCTAAATTCTTCAATATCTTCTGGAATACTTCCTTTGGCAACTTGCAAATATCTTTCTTTAGCTTTTTCAAATTCATTTATATCATCATACATTTTTAATAATTCTTTGGCAAAAAGCATATGTGCTTCTCTTATGTCGCCCATCATTATTGTATCTATTTCATCTGTTGTTAAATCTGTTGCTAATTCAAAATATTGTTTTAGTATATTGTCTGGAATTTTCATACTTTTTTCAAACTTTTCAAAAGGAGAATCACTTAATCCAATATAATTTCCGAAGAGACTTACTCATTTTTTCAGTTCCATCTAATCCCACAAGCAAAGGAAATGTCATTACTACTTGGCTTTCTTGTCCATAATCTTTTTGAAGTTCTCTTCCAACAAGCAAATTAAAAGTTTGGTCAGTTCCTCCAATTTCAATATCTGCATTTATTGCAACTGAATCATATCCTTGCATTAGAGGATATAATAATTCATGCATTGATAGAGGTAAATTATTTTCAAACCTATTCTTAAAGTCATCTCTTTCCATAATTCTTGCAACTGTGTATTTACTTGATAATTTTATTACATCTTCAAAACTCATTTTGGATAACCATTCTGAATTAAATACAATCTCTGTTTTTTCTTTATCTAATATTTTTGTAACTTGTTCTAAATATGTTTCGGCAGACTTTCTCGTTTCCTCAAATGTAAGGGCAGGTCTAGTTTTGCTTTTACCAGATGGGTCTCCTATCATTGCAGTAAAATCTCCTATTACAAATACAATTTTATGCCCCATATCTTGAAATGTTTTTAATACCCTTAAGGGAACAGAGTGACCTATATGCAAATCTGGTCTTGATGGATCTGCTCCAAATTTTATAGTTAATTTTTTTCCACTACTTATTTTTCTTTCTAAATCATCTTCATTAAATATTTGTATTGCTTTTCTTTTTATTATTTCTAAATCTTTCATATCTATCTAATCTCCATCCTTTATTTATTTTTTGATTATACAATATAGATATTCATATAATAACCCTTGGATTATTTTATTTGAGAACCATTGGGTCATAATATCACCTCCAAAATTCAAAAAAGTCAATTCATCCATTAAAAAAGGACGAATTGACTCCGTTGTATCACCTTTATTCACAATATTAAAAATATAATATTGCCTCATTTATAGCTTATTCGTAGCAACACGTTAGTTACTATAAGAATTGTAATTCAGATTTTATATACTGATAAATTCCAGCTACCATTATCTCTCTATAAGTTACTACAAAATCCTACTAAGTTTCTTTTTATAACATAACTAAATTTAAATACATTTATATTTTACCATATTCTTTAAAAAAATCAACATCTATTTTTGATAAAAAATTTGTATTTTATTATTTATTCTGCTTTTTTGACTGTTTTATTAAGTGAATAATTTCCTTTTCTTGTTAAATTTCTTTGATAAAATCTTTTTTCGTCTTCTGTCAGCATACTATATTCTTTTTCACTAATTTCTTGTTTACGTGTTTGAACTGCAAAATATGTTTGGGCAGTAGCGATTACTTTTTTTCTACTATCGCCATTTTGTGCTATTAAATAACAAGCGTAACGATTTAGTTTATAATCCTCTATAAATTCTTCTTTTCCTTTTCCAGAAATTATTGGCTTCCTGACGTCAGGAAAGCAATCAATAATGCAACCTGTTTTTGGAAGGTGTCCCTAAAATGTTGGGGAAAGCAGAGGGCACAAAAAAATTGACCTTTTACAGTCAATTAATCGTTTTCGTCATGGTGCGACGATTTTATCTACTGGAGCGATTTCGAAACAGGTATGCGAAAAATTGGCATAACTTGTTTCAAGCTCTCCTATATAATTCGATTTATTAATTATTATTAACATATTATTAATTTTTTATCAATAGATAATTGGTTATTTTTTTAATGGTATTCCATATTCTCTTTTCATTGCATTAATAGAAACAACCCATTGTTTTCCAAATTTACATACATCTATTCCATTAATTAATTTACCATATATAATTGCTTTTCGTAATGTGCTTTCGTTTAAGCCCCATATATCTGTTGCATCACTAAAAGCCATTAAACCATCAAAAGGAGTATCTATTTTTTTACTATTTTCAAATAATTCATGACATGAAATATCAATATCATCATTCCAAATTACTCCATACCCACCAATATCTACTTCAACTGAATTAAATAAATTTATATCCTTTAAATCTGCAAATGTTTTATTATTTTCAATAAGTTTTTTCATATCATATATTTTTGTTATACCTTCTGCAAATTGAATACTTAATTTGTAGTCTTTAAATGGTGTTACATTTTTTATTTTATGAAACATAAAAATCCCCTCCTTATTCCAGTGGCTTTATATTTTTAAAATCTTGCGTATCCCATATTTCTTTTAATTCTTTCTCATGAATAGTAATCCATTCCATTACCAATTCTAAAGCTTTTTTAGGTAATTCACCTTCAATTATTTTCTTTTCTTGAAAATCTATTGCAGCAACATGTTCACCATAAATTGCATGTATATGTGGTGGATTGTGTTCACTTTGTTGAAAATACATCCTAATTATAATTCCATAAAATCTTGATAAAACTGGCATAAGATATCACTAATTTGTAAACACTTTATCACTATATCGTGATTTTGTCAATATATGTATTTAAAAATTTCACAAATATATTATAAATAGTATATAAAAAATGTTTGATTATTATTCGATTTAAATAAAAAACTATTAGATATTTGTTTATCTAATAGTTCGAATCTGCATAAAATTGGAGCGGGTGTCGTAGTTATTTACAACTCTCTTTCTCATTAACGATTGATATAAAAATGAATCAAGCTATATATAGATTAACAGATTCTTGAAAAATTTTCAAGTTATTTATCGTAAAATTTTATAATTCTTAGACAAATAGATATTAATTATTAAATAATTTTTCTATTGCACTTGCATAAATTTCTTTTGCAGTTATATATTCATCTGGATTTAAACTTACATATTTATCAATCGTTACACCACTATTAGCCTCTAATACCAATAAATCACCATTGGTTGTTTCTATTATATCAACACTTGCAAATTTTAGGCTAGTTTCTTTACATACTTGTTTTACTAGATTTACCAATTTTTCAGATAATTCTTCATCTCCTATTCTTTTAGCTATTGCTCCTTGTGATAGATTAAATTTCCAATCATATTGAAATTTCTCATTTTTTGAAAGGATGATATCATATTTTGAATCTTGAAGTTTATCTTGAAAATAATCATTATTAAATTCAAATAATAACTCTCTTATAGTTTTCTTTCCATCTCCAGTAACAATTGGTAAATATTTTCTATACACTAATTTGCTTTCTCCATCTAGCATTATGACTCTGTATTCATGTTTTATGTTATAAAATGGGCAAATGCTTATTGAAAAATTTTTAATAAATAATTTATCTAGAACTTTATCTATTTCATTTATGTCAGTTATATTAAATACATCAAATCCACACATTCCGTTATTTGGTTTAATTACAATATTTTGATTTTGTTTAAGAAAATAATCTTTTACATATTCATATGTATTACAAGTTATAGCATAATCACAGTGATTATCTTTATTATAAACAATTTTATGTTCTATTACTGGAATTCCTTTTGCTTTTAAAACTTCATATAAAGCAAACTTATCATCTGTTATAAGTCCTATGCCATGTCCATTCAAGTCAAACTTATATCCACAAATATATCTTGTTTTTTCATCTTTTTCTAGCATTATAACCCAATCTTTTGATAATAATTTATATTTTATACCATTTTCATTGCATATTTGTTGTATTATTTCTTTAAAACTATTCTTCATAGACTATCAACTCCTATTCATTACTATATCCTTTTGCGATCAAGGATTCTTCTATTTCATTAACTCTTGATATAAGTGATAAGAAAAATTTTGCTAAAACTATTTTCATATTTTTTACGTTAAAAGTAATATTTTTACTTTTGCAAGCTTCTTTAAGTTCGTATAAATCCTTTTTTAATATAGGTATTACAGATAAAGAAATACAAACCATTACTTTAATATCATCTGTATTAACTTTAAAAATCTTAAGTGGAGAGCAGATGGCTTTTATTGTATCTGCTATGCCGTGCAATATTTGTAGTTTCAGAATATACAATTGTTATATTACATACTATAAAGAGCTTAATTCCTATCCATAATGCATTATAAAAATTATCTAAAATATAGTTAATTATAAAAGTAAAAGCAATAAATGGTAATACTTGCATAACTTTGGTAATGACCTTTTTAAGTTGCACTTCACTAATAAACATTATAAATAGATTAAATATAACAAAAAGCATTATGAATTTATTATTAGGCAAAAAGAATATGCATGTTGCATATGTTATAAACAACAAAAGCTTAATTACATTTTTCATCTTTTAATTTTCCTTTCAACTTATAGATTAGTTCATCTACAGTAAAATTTTTTATATCTAAAATTATTTCATTTTCTTTTAATTTGTCTAAAATTTCAAGTAATATAGGCTCTTTTATTCCACTTTCTTTTAATAAATAAGATTTATTTATTAAATCTTCATTTTCAATTTCATGTGCTATTTTCCCATTTTTCAATATTAATGTTCTATCAGCAATTAGAATTTCATCTGCTAAGTTAGTTATACATATTATTGTATAGCCTTCATTTTTTAAATTTTCTATTATTTTGTAAATTATTTCTTTACCTTGACTGTCAATCATTGTTGTTGGCTCATCCAAAATAATATATTTAGGTTTTTTAGCTAAAACTTCTGCAATCATTATTCGTTGTTTTTGACCTAATGAAAGTGAATATAAATCATTATTTTTATATTCAAGCATTCCAACTTGTTTTAAACTGTTTTCTATTCTACTTTCAATTTCTGCTTTTTCAAGTCCTTTTAATGAAAAAGAAAGTTCATCATATATATTATTAAATATAATTTGATTTTCAGGATTTTGAAAAACAATTCCAATTTTATCTTGTACTTTCTTATCTTTTATCTTTAAACCATCAATAGTAATATTTCCATGCTTTAGTTTTATAATTCCAGAAATCAATTTTCCTATAGTAGATTTACCAGAGCCATTTTGTCCAACAATAGCAATTATTTCTCCATCTTTAACTTCAAAATTTAAATTATCTAATATCGTTTTATTACTATTTTTATATTTAAACGAAACATTCTCAACTTTAATCATTACTACTCCTTATATATGTATTAAAAGGTTTTCTTAAGGTTTTTTTAATAAATACGATTACTACTATTTGAATTGGAATCATAATAAGTTCTTTTACAATTCTTGCGCCAAGTAATACTATAAATGCTTTTCCTGTAGTAATACTTATCCATAATGTATTTAATCCAACATTTGAAATACAAGTAACTAAAATTACCGAAATAATTAGTCTTATTATAAATTGTTTATCAGTATATGAATTATCTTCTTTTTTATATAGTAATAAGCCATATATTAACCCTGATATAGCAGTACTTATAGTGTATCCTATAAAAAATGCTCCTATAGGAAATAATGTTGCTCCTATAATATCTCCTAGAACATTTAATAATACTGTCCATTTAGCACCTAACCATATAGCACAAAACATGCTTGGAATAAATGCAAAGCTGATTTTTAATATAGGTGTTTTTATTGATAAAAAACGTGATAATACTATTTGCATCGCTAAAAGTACAGCTGTTAATATAATTTTTTTATTTTTTGACATAAAAAATCCTCCTTTTCTTTTAATTTCCGCATCAAAAGAAAAGGAGAGAGTTATTCTTTCCATTATCCTTATTAGCGGAATGCGAAAGTAAATAAGCGAATTTTTTCTTGCCCTAGTATCAACTTCCCGTATACTAAGTCTTAACTATTTACTTTCTACTCTAATAAAATTATTGACTTTATTTTATCACAATATTGATTTTTTGTATATACTTTTTAAAATAGTTTTAATAGAACCCCTCAAAGAATTTATTTTTTCAAGCTTTTACTATTTTCTTTTTCTAATTGTTTTATGCTTTTTTGTGGAGTGGGTAAATCTTCTGGCATAGTTCCACCTAGTTCTTTTATTGTTTTTCTAACTTTTGCACCTATATTATAATGGGTTTTATTAGCATCTTTTTCAGTTTGTATATTGTCTTTTTTTAATTTTGATTCAGTTTGTGTAATACGAAACAAATTAGCTGCAAGTTATTCACTTCCCATATTATCTAAAATATCTTCTCTATATCTTAATCCTTTTCTTTTTGCAATATCATCAGCTGTTTCGCCATTGTATAAACCTTTGTAACCAGCATTGTGGAATTTATCAAAATTTTTGACACCTGCTTTTTTGGCAGTTTGATTTAAGGAATAATTTCCTTTCCTTGTTAAATTTCTTTGATAAAATCTTTTTTCATCTTCTGTAAGCATACTGTATTCTTTTTCTGTAATTTCTTGTTTACGTGTTTGAACTGCAAAATATGTTTGGGCAGTAGCGATTACTTTTTTTCTGCTATCTCCATTTTGTGCTATCAAATAACAAGCATAACGAGTAAGTTTATAATCTAAAATTGTTTTTTCAGCACCTTTAGGCATTTTTATCGTTTTCCTGACGTCAGGAAAATGATCAATCACAGTAATACCACTGTTTTCACAAGCATCTTTAGCTTTATTGATTACTTTTTCAAAATTCTCCCATTTGTTGTACTCTAAAATGGTCATAAGTTCTCTAGCATACCAAAATTCAACACCATTTTCATCAATGTGTTTAATTTCTTCAAATGATTTATTATTGTTATCTATTTCTTTCAATAATATCAGCTCCATTTCATAATTTTATATTTTACTATTATTATAAAACGTTTGTTCTTGTTTGTCAATTAGTTTTCCAATATTTATTAAATTTATATATTATTATATAAATACATTGCTACTTAATTTTGCTGATTATTATTTATTTCCATTATTTTAATCATAGCAAATAGAATAGTAGGGTATTTTCTCATATTTACATAGCTTGTAAAATATTCGTTATCAATTTCTTTTAGTCCTTTATCAAATATGCTGTGTATGTGTGCTTTATTATATTTTAAGTTTGTATAAGCGCTTGAATTCATACATATGAGTTTTTAGGTATGGGGGAAGAAATTCATAATCCTACTTTTAATTATGGCGAATTCGCCATAATTAAAAGTCAAGCAGGTTTAAATAGTTATAAAAATAGTGTTAAGGAATGGACTGAAAAAACAAATGCAATAGAAATAATATCAAAAGCTGGAAGATATGGTGTAACTTATGCTTACAAAGATATTACTTTTGAATTTGGAATGTGGATTAGCCTAAAATTCAAACTATTAATGATAAAAGAATTTGAAAGATTAAAAGCACAAGAACAGAAGCAAATAGATTGGAATGCTAAAAGAGAACTTTCAAAATTAATTATAGATACATACTGATGCTATTAAAAATAATTTGGTACCTAAATTACTAACAAAAAATCAAATTAATTTTGTTTACGCATAAGAAGCTGATGTTTTAAATATGGCTCTATTTGGAATAAATGCAAAAGAATTGCGTATTAAAAATCCTAATTTAGATGGAAATATAAGAGATTATGCAACAATGAATGAATTAATTTGTTTATCAAACTTAGAAAATATAAATTCTGTTTTTATAAATGAGGGATTAAAACAAAATGAGAGGATTGAAAAGTTAAATAAAATAACTATTTCACAAATACAAATTTTGAATGATACTGATATTAAACATCTAAAATAGCTTTAAAATTAAAATACATCAGTTTTCTTGATAGGTCTTGATAGGGACACCTTCCCAAAACAGATTACTTTAAATAATGCAACCTGTTTTTGGAAGGTGTCCCTAAAATGCACATATTAAAATCGTTTAATCTTGGAGCGGGATGCGAGAATCGAACTCGCGCGACCAGGTCGGAAGCATGGCATTCTACCACTAAATTAATCCCGCGTACCAACATTATACATCAAAACTCTGTAAAATTCAAGAAGCATTTACCATTTAAATAATCAAAGCAAGAGCCATCAGAAGAAAAATTAAACTTAAGCATATAGCTATGAAGTTTCTGAGAAGAAGCCTTAAACATTTTATTAACATCATAATTACCATATTTACCGTCACCAACAATAGGCAAACCAATATGAGCAAGATGAGCTCTAATCTGATGAGTTTTACCAGTTTCAATCTGAACATCCAAAAGAGAAGTATTATTCTCAAAAGAATTCAAAACAGTAAAAAAAGTAATAATCTTCTGATATCCAGGTTTAGGAGAATCAGAAATAAAAACCAAAGATTTCTTAGCATCTTTAAAAAGAAAAGCCTCCATTCTGCAATAAGAAACCTTAGGAATACCATAAACTAAAGCAAGATAATGTTTTTCAACCTCATGATTTTTAAATTTATCAAGCAAAAATTCAAGAGAAGCTTCATTTTTAGCAAACAAAACCAATCCAGAAGTATTTCTATCAAGCCTATGACAAGGCATAGGTTTAAAAACAGCATCACGATAAATTTCGTGAACTTTGCAAGTCAAACTATCCTTTCCAGTTACTTCAATACCAGAAGGTTTATTAATAACTAAAATATTATCATCTTCAGAAATAATTTCAAGATTAAATTTAGGAAATAAAACATCATCCACAATATAAACTTGAACAATATCTCCTGTATGAACGACCGTATCAGTACTAATACGAACATTGTTTATTCTAATATCCTTTTTTCTCAAATACTTATGAACAGTATTTAAAGAAAGACTTGGAAAAGTAGAAGTTAATAGAAAAGTGATTTTTTTATTATCAAATTTTTTTTCAACATTTATAGTTCTCATAAATTTAGCCTCCATTTAATATAATTATAATAACATGAAAACATAAAAAACAAAAGCAGTAAAAAAGAGTAAAAAAAAGAAAAAAAGAGAATAAAAGAGAAAAAAACGGACATAATACTAAAAAAAGGAAATAAAAAGTCGAAAAAAAGACAAACAAAAAATAAAAAGGTTTCCATAATTTGAAAAAAAAGAAAAAATATGGTATAATAAAAAGCGTTCGCGCAAAAAAAAAAGGAGAGTGTATATTATTTTAATAAACGAGTTAAAACACACTACAAAAGAGATATTTAAGATTTTAGGTATAATGGCAATTGCATTTTGGGTAATAATCGCGATAATAGTAATAAAATATAAACCAATGTATGAAGTAACATTATCAGGCGAAAAAATAGGGCTAATAGAAAATCAAAAAGAATTTGAAAACAGTTTAGAAGAAAATTTAATAAATATAAATGGAAAAAATGTAGATAATATTACTTTAACAGAAAAGCCAGAATATGAATTAAAATTAGTAAGTAGAGACGAACAAACAAACGAAGAAGAAATTTTAACTGCAATAAATGAAACAGTAACAACAACATATAAATGTTATGCAGTAACATTAGATGATAATGTAAAAGCATATGTAGACACATTTGAAGAAGCAACAAAAATAGTAGAAGATATAAAAAGCGAATATGAAAACGATTTAGATTTAAATCTACAAATCGTAGAAAAATATACTCAAAACATGGATGAACTTACAACAGAAACAGTTGAAGTTGCAGAAAACAACATATCAAATGAAGTTGAAGTAATTATAGAAGAAAATAAATATGTAAAAATAAACGGAGTAAAATTAGCATCAATGCCGATAGACGTATCTTATAGATTAACATCCAGATTTGGGGAAGTAAGCAGTATAAGAAACATGAGCTCACATAAAGGGTTAGACATAGCATGTGCTGCAGGAAGTAACATAAAAGCAGTTGCGGATGGAACAGTAATAGCTTCAAGTTATAATGGAAGCTATGGTAACTTAGTAAAAATTGACCACGGAAATGGAGTTCAAACTTGGTATGCACACTGTAGTAAATTATATGCAAAAGTTGGTCAAAAGGTAAAAGCCGGAGATGTAATTGCAGCAGTTGGTTCAACAGGAAATTCTACAGGACCACACTTACACTTAGAAATAAGAATTAACGGGGCAGCAGTTAACCCACAAAAATATATTTATAATTAAGGGGGCATATTAAAAATGCCTTCTTTTTATGTTAGAAAGGACAAATTCATTAAAAATTATCTTATACTTGATTAAAAGTGTATATAAAATAATTATCTATATAATTTTATAAAATACAGACAAAATCAATTAAAGAAAAATTAATGAATTTAGTTTTAAACTTAAAAAACAAGTTGCGAATTTGTAAAGAATATAGTAAAATACAAAATAAAATTAAAAGAAAAGAGAGAAAAAATTGGAAATTCAAGGAGTAATAACAGAAATAATATATCAAAATGAAGTAAATAGTTACACAATTGCTGAAATAGAGATGGAAGAGGAAGAAACAACAATAGTTGGATATCTACCATTTATAAATATAGGAGACACCTTAAAATTAACTGGAAAATATGTAGAACATAGAGATTATGGAATGCAATTTAAGATAGAAACATTTGAAAAAGTAATGCCACAAACACTAGATGCATTAGAAAGATATTTGTCAAATGGAGCAATTAAAGGTGTAGGACCTGCAACAGCAAGAAAAATTATAAAAAAATTTGGAGAAGAAACAATAGATGTACTTAGATATTATCCTGAAAAACTAGCAACTGTATCAGGAATATCAATGGCAAAGGCAACTGAAATTTCACATCAATTTGTAGAAAATTGGGAAGTTTGGCAAATTGTAGGTTTCTTAGAAAAATTTGGAATAGGAACAGAAAATGCTAAAAAGGTATATGATTTATTTGGAATAAGAGCAATTGAAGAAATTCAAGCAAATCCATATATTTTAATAGATATTGTAAGAGGTATTGAGTTTAGAAAAATTGATAAAATGGCATTAGACTTAGGAATTGGACTAAATAATGATAAAAGGGTTGAAAGTGCCATAAAATATGCATTAATAAATATTACTTACAATGGGCATTGCTGTGCACAAAAAGAGCAATTAATTGAATTTGTACAAACTCTAATTGGAGTGGAAAAACAAGATGTAGAAAATTCACTGATAAATTTAAAAATGAAAAATAACATTGTAATTGAACAAAGAGATGAATTTGAATGGGTTTACTTACAATCTTTTTACGTTGCAGAAAAAAATGTTGCTGAAAATATAATGAGATTGCAAAAAGCCAAAAATACTAAAAAGATTATGAGCATAAAAACAGAAATAAGAATTGTAGAACAAGATTTAGATATAGAACTTTCTGAAAAACAAAAAGAAGCGGTTGAGATGATAAGTAATCAAAATGTTTCTATTATAACAGGAGGCCCAGGAACAGGAAAAACAACAATTATAAAGACAATTCTAGAAATATATAAAAAGAAAAAATACAAAGTAGTATTAGCAGCTCCAACAGGTAGAGCAGCAAAAAGAATGACTGAAACAACAGGAGAAGAAGCTAGTACCTTACATAGATTATTGGAAATAGGGAAGATAGATGACAACGCAATTTATAAGGATGAAAAGGAAATACAAATAGCACCAATTGATGCAGATGTAGTAATAGTTGATGAAATGTCAATGGTAGATATATTTTTAATGAATTATTTAAGCAAAAGTATTTATATGGGAACAAAACTAATACTTGTAGGAGATTTTGACCAATTATCTTCAGTAGGGCCAGGTAGTGTTCTTAAAGATTTGATTGAATCAAATAGAATTGAAACTATACATCTTGACAAAGTCTTTAGACAAGCAGCAAAAAGCAAAATAATAGTAAATGCCCATAGAGTAAATAAAGGAGAAGGTTTTATATCAAAAGAAGAAGAGGAAATGAACTCAAAACAAGACTTCTTTTTTATAAAACAGATTAGCCAAGAAAGAATGTTAGAAGAAGTAATTTCACTTTGTAATGGAAGATTACAAAAATTTGGAGATTACGATTTCTTTCAAAATATTCAAGTACTTACTCCAACAAAAAAAGGAAGTTTAGGTACGAAAGAATTAAATAAATCATTACAAGCAATTTTAAATGCGGCAATGGACGGAAAAAGAGAAAGAGTAAATGGCGGAGCAATTTTCAGAGAAGGCGACAGAGTAATGCAAATTAAAAATAATTATGATATGTTTTGGGAAAGAAAATACGAAAATTCTGATGAATACGAAAATGGAAACGGAATTTTTAATGGTGAAATTGGAAGAATTGTTAGAATTAATGATATTGAAAAGATTGTAAAAGTTAAGTTTGACGATGATAAAATTTGCTGGTATGAATTTTCTGAACTTGACCAACTTGAACATAGTTATTGTATTACTATCCATAAAGCTCAAGGAAGTGAGTTTGATGTTGTTATTATGGTTATTCCTCCAAGTGCTCCTATGCTTCTTACTCGTAATTTGCTTTATACTGGTATTACTCGTGCTAAAAAGCTACTTATTGTTATTAGTAATCCTAATATTATTGATTATATGACTAATAATGTTGATAGTAAAAAGAGAAATACTGGCTTATGTTTTAAGCTTAGGTGTTTATAATTTATCATAAATTTTTAAAATCTAAAAAATAATAAAAAGGTAGGGAAGAAAAATAATACAAAAAATACTAGACTTAATATATCCACCAGTGTGTGGAAAATGTGGAAAACTAGATAAAAATTGGCTATGCAATAAATGCAAAAAAGAGCTAAAAAAATATTACAATTTGCAAATAGACAAATATGGAGAGCCAAAAAACTTTGATGAACACATATATCTATTCAAATATGAAGCGGCAATAAGAGAAGAAATAATAAAATACAAATTCCAAGAAAAATCATACAAATACAAAATGCTAACAAAAATAATATTAAGTAAAAAAAACACTTGTGATAAAATAGAAGAATATGATATAATACTGCCAGTTCCGATAAGCAAGGAAAGAAAAAAACAAAGAGGATACAACCAAAGTGAGCTTATAGCAAGAGAAATAAGCAAAAATCTAAAAATAGAATATGTAAAAAACGTACTAAAAAAGCAAAAAAACACAGTAGCACAAAGCCTACTAAACAAAGAACAAAGAGAAGAAAATGCAAGAGGAGCATATACGTTAAAAAATTCAAAAAAGATACAAAACAAAAAAATACTATTATTAGATGACATATTCACAACAGGAAGCACAGTAGGTGAATGTTGCAGAATATTAAGAAGTGCTAGTCCTCAAAAAATCGGAGTATTAACAATTGCAAAAGATTAAAAGGTATGTAACCTTAGAAAGGACAAAAGTATGGAAGAATTGGTAGAAAGTATATTAGATTATATTAGAGCAGATTATACAGATTACGCAATAATGATAAATGGAGAATGGGGATCTGGAAAAACATATTTCTGGAACAATAAAATAAGAAAAAAGATTGATTCCACAAAAATAAACGGAAAACAATATACAACCATATATATGTCTTTATATGGAATATCAAACTTAGAAGAAATAAGTAAAAAAATATTTATTGAAACCACACAATTAATGGATAAAAATTTAAGAAAATACATGAATTCACATGGACAAGCATCAATTCCAGAATACGCAAAAACAGGACTCGACATGGCAAACTTATTTGGAGTTTCACAAAATTCAAATAAAGTAGATTATGGAGATTTCTTCACAACAGACGATAAAGTATTATGCTTTGACGACTTAGAAAGAGCAAATGTAGATGTAATAGATATTTTAGGATATATCAATAATTTTGTTGAACATGACCACATAAAAACAATAATAATATGCAATGAAAAAGAACTATCAACAAAATTAAAAAGTTCAAATCTTGAAATGAAAACATTTATAGCAACATATCTTTTAGACAAACAAGGAAACTTAAATGTAGAAGACAAACCATTAGTTGAAAAAATAAAAAATCAAATAGAAGATGTATTTGATAAAGCAAACGAATATGAAAGAATAAAAGAAAAATTAATAGGCGAAACTTTTGAATATGCACCACAATTTGATTACATTATAAATGGAATATTAATGAGATATGAAAAAGATCCAGAATTAATAAGATTTTTAAGACAAAACACAAGGCTCATTACAACAACATTTGAGAAAAGTGGAACACGAAATTTACGTATTTTAAAACATGCGATAAACGATTTCAAAAAAATATTTGAAATGGTAAACAAACATTATCCAAACACAAACAATAGAATAATGCAAACAATGCTAATGTTTACAATTGCAATTTCATTTGAAATTAAAGCAGGAAAAATAACAAAGCAAAAATTTGAAAACATACAAAATAATGAAGAATATAGAGCTCTTCTTGTATCATCAAGAGTTTTTGCAGATAACAAGCAATTTTATATAAAAGAATTTGATAATAACTATTATTATAACTTTAAAGCAGAATATAAATTCTTTAAATTCATAGAATATTATGTACGTACAAGAATATTTGATATGAAGATTTTTAAAGACGATATGGAAATAATAATAAACACAGTAGATACAGAAAATCTGCCAGCATACAAAAAACTACTTACAGAAGAGTATTGGAAAATATCAGATGATAAATTTTTATCTGTAACAGATGAAATTTTAGATGATGTAAAACAAGGAAAAATTGAATTAATAGATATAGTAAAATTGTATGCATATTTCATATATTTCTCTAAAAAGAAGCTAATTCCAACAGATATAGAAACTCTAAAATCAATTTTCTTAGTTGGAATGAATTTATCATCAGTTAATTCAACATATTGTATGAATGTAGAAGAAGAGTTAGACACAATATCAATAGACAATGACGCCCAAGAAATGGAAGAAATATTAAATAAATTTAATGAATTAAATGAACAATTAAAAGAAAAACAATTATTTGAAAAAGCAAATGAAATATTAAAAAATATTCCAATGAAAATGGAAATATTTTATGAGAGATTTGAAAATGAGTGTATGAATATACCAATTTTTAGATACTATGATGCATATCAAATGTTCCAAAGAATTTCTTGCGCAAGTAATGAAGATATAATGATTATTAAAGATAGATTATTAAAACGTTCAAAAGAACATGCAAAAGAGCTAAAATCCGAGATCGATAATTTTAAACAATTGAAAAAGATTATTGAAGATTATACTAATGGAAAGACTACTACAATTAAAAATGTTATACTTAAAGAACTTTCTAAAAATATTGATACTATTATTTCAAATTATGAAAGTGCTTAAAATTGTATAAGTAAAAATAATAAATATAAAATAAATAAAAGCGGACTTAAGTACTTTAAGTTCGCTTTAAAAAGACATAACTGCAAGTTATAAATGCGGCTAAAAAATGAAAACGAAAGGAAAAAATAATGGAACAAATTTTAACAATAAAAAACATACTAATATATTTTATTATAATAAACTGCATAGGATTTTTATCAATGTTGATAGATAAACAAAAAGCTAAAAAAGGAGCATGGAGAATTCCAGAAAAAACATTATTTATAATTGCAATTTTAGGAGGAAGTATTGGTTCAATTTTTGGAATGTATTCTTTTAGACATAAGACAAAAAAGCTTAAGTTTTCTGTAGGAATACCAGTTATAATAGTGCTACAAATTATGCTGATTTTATATCTAGTTAAAGGCAATTTAACAGTATAAATCAACATAAAATATCGCCGTTAAGTGCACATAATAATTACAAATAAAATGTCCCAATAAAGTAAAAAAAGTTTTCAACAATCCACTGTGAATAAATCAAAAAATAAAGTGGGTATTTATAAGTTATTCACAACTTTTTCCACAGTTTCCACAATAGCTGTGGAAAACTTTTAACAAACATAAGCTTGGTTTTAAGGCAACATAAAATGTCAAAAAAATAAAAAAATTGTAGCAAAATGAAAAAAATAAAAATATAATATATAAAAAAGACGCTTCAAGCAGAATAATGTTTGAAAATGTCTGAAAATAATAAAAAAAGAAAGAATTTGAAAAACTTTGTTGATATTGGGAGGAAAAGAAATGTTTAGAATACAAAGGATGTGCTGTAGACAAATAGAGCAAAACTCAATTGAATATAGTGAACTTATAGAAAAAATAAAAAATGGAGCTATACTAGTCGATGTAAGAAGCCCACAAGAATATAGAGAAGGTCACTTAGATCACGCAATTTCAATACCGGAATATGAAATTAAAAGAAATATATTAAATATAATTCCAAATAAACAAACAGAGGTTGTTTTATATTGTTCATATGGAGGTAGAAGTAAAAGAGCAGGTGACATTATGAAAAGATATGGATATGCCAATGTTTATGAACTAGATGGAGGACTAGAAAAACTTCAAAATTATTGATTTTCATAACAAAACAAGCTTCAATTAAAAACCATAATTAAATAAAAAATACTATTGAGATTTGGCTAAAAATATGTTACAATACAATGGACAGAATTTACGAGAAAATAAAAATAAATGGAGGCAAAATGGAAATCAAACAAGAAAATATTAGAAATTTTAGTATAATAGCCCACATCGACCATGGAAAATCTACATTGGCAGATAGATTAATAGAAATGACAGGAGTACTTTCAAAAAGAGAAATGGAAAGTCAAGTCTTAGATAATATGGAAATTGAAAAAGAAAGAGGAATAACAATAAAATCCCAATCAGTTAGAATGAATTACAAAGCAAAAGACGGTCAAGAGTACATATTAAATTTAATAGACACTCCTGGTCATGTTGATTTTAATTACGAAGTATCAAGAAGTTTAGCAGCATGTGATGGAGCAATTTTAATTGTAGATAGCAGTCAAGGTGTTGAAGCACAAACACTAGCAAACGTATATCTTGCAATAGATAACGACTTAGAAATTTTGCCAGTAATAAATAAAATAGATTTACCAAATGCAAGACCAGAAGAAGTAAAACAAGAAATTGAAGAAATAATAGGACTTCCAGCAGAAGATGCACCATGCATTTCAGCTAAATCTGGATTAAATGTTGAACAAGTATTAGAAAAAATAGTAACAGATTTGCCAGCACCAAAAGGGGACAAGAATGCAAAAACAAAATGTTTAATATTCGACTCTTTTTATGATAATTACAAAGGTGCAATTGCATATGTTAGAGTATTTGACGGAAAAGTAAAGGTAGGAGACGAAATAAAATTAATGGCAACAAACAAAACTTTTACTGTAACAGAAGTAGGATATTTTGAACCAGGAACATATGTGCCAACAAAAGAATTGGTTGCAGGAGAAGTAGGGTATATCTCAGCAAGTATAAAAGTAATTTCAGACATACATGTTGGAGATACAATAACATTATTGGCAGACCCAACAGAAGAACCACTAAAAGGATATAAAAAAGTAACACCAATGGTATATTGTGGATTATATCCAATAGACGGAAGTGAATATGAAGATTTAAAAGAAGCACTAGAAAAACTAAAATTAAATGATGCTGCCTTAGACTATGAATTAGAAACATCAGCAGCATTAGGTTTTGGGTTTAGATGTGGCTTTTTAGGACTGTTACATCTTGAAATAATAGAAGAAAGATTAGAAAGAGAATTTGACTTAGGATTAATTACAACATCACCATCTGTAATATACAAAGTACACAAAACGTCAGGGGAAGTATTAGAAATATATAATCCAACAGATTTACCAACAGACCAAGAAATAGCATTTATAGAAGAACCAATAGTAACTGCACAAATATTAACTCCAAAAGACTATGTAGGAAATATAATGGAGATGTGTCAAAACAGAAGAGGCACATATATTGACATGAAATACTTAGATGAAAACAGAGTAACTTTAATATATGACATGCCATTAAACGAAATAATATATGACTTTTTTGACAATTTAAAATCAAAAACAAAAGGATATGCCTCATTTGATTATGAATTCAAAGAATATAGACAATCTAAATTAGTAAGATTAGACATACATGTAAATGGAGAAAAAGTTGATGCTTTAAGCTTTATTGTACATAGAGATACGGCGTATGAACGCGGAAGAAAAATGGTAGAAAAATTAAAAGAAGTAATACCAAGACACTTATTTACAATACCATTGCAAGCTGTAATTGGAGGAACTGTTATCGCAAGAGAAACAATCTCAGCAATGAGAAAAGATGTACTTGCAAAATGCTATGGTGGAGACATAACCAGAAAGAAAAAACTATTGGAAAAACAAAAACGTGGTAAGAAAAAGATGAGACAGATTGGAAATGTGGAGATGCCACAAGAGGCGTTTTTAGCAGTATTAAAACTTGACGATGAATAAAAAACAAAATTTTTTCAACCTGAAGGAGTAGTAAGAAAGGAAAAATAGTTTGAAAGAAATAATTCTTTTATAGCTATGTGTGACTCTGAGCTAAGCGAGAAAGGAATGTAATTTAAAATGAAAGATAAAAGAAAATCAAACAATCTAAAAAAACAAGATTTTAGAAAAAACAAAGGAGCATCTAAAAAAATAGTTGCATCTAATTCTAAAAAAGTAAATAATGCATCTGAAGGAAAAAATATAGAAAGAAATGTTGAATTTGAGGACCAAGTAGAAGGAAGAAATTCTGTTTTAGAATTATTAGAAAGTGGAAAAGACATCAACAAAATATTTGTAGCAAGAGGAGAAAAACATGGTTCAATAAATAAAATAATTGCAAAGGCAAAAGAAAAAAGAATTATAATAGTAGAAAAAGACAGAAAACAATTAGAAGAAATGGCACAAACAGACAATTTTCAAGGAGTAATAGCAATTGTACCACCATTTGAATATTGCGAAATTTCTGATATAATAGAAGAAGCTGTAAAAAAAGAGCAAGATCCATTTGTGATTATACTTGATGGTATAGAAGATCCACATAATTTAGGCTCAATAATAAGAACAGCAGAAACAGCAGGAGTTCATGGGATTGTAATTCCTAAAAGAAGAGCAGTTGCAGTAAACAGCACAGTAAACAAAGCTTCAGCAGGAGCGGTTGAACATATGAAAATTGCGAGGGTTACAAATATAAGTGATGCAATTGAAGAATTAAAAGCACAAGGACTATGGATTTGCGGAACTGATATTGCAACAGACAAGTATTATTACAATCAAGACTTAACAGGACCAATTGGTATAGTAATTGGAAATGAAGGAAAAGGAATAAGTGATAAAGTTAAGAAAAATTGTGACTTTTTAGTTAAAATACCAATGCAAGGAAAAATAGGTTCATTAAATGCTGCAGTATCTACAGGAATTGTTGTATATGAAGCTGTTAAACAAAGAATAAAAAAATAAGATAAAAAGTACTTAATATATAATTGGCTTTTGACGGTTAATAAAGAGAGGAATGATATAAAAAATGAAAAGTAATAAAAAAAATATGTTAGTTATAATATTAATATTAGTAATATTAATTCTTTTAGCAATAGCAGGATTGGTATTTGCATATGCAACAACAGACTTTTTAAAAACTGATGAGCAATTGTTCAAAAAATATTTTTCACAAAATATCGAAAGTTTAGAAGAATTATTTGATACAACACAAATTAAACAAATAGATAATGAAATAAAAAATAATAATCATGAATCGTCAACATTGATAAAAATATCAGATAAAATAGAAGACAGTAGCGATTATAGTGAACTTGCAAGAATTTCAATTGAAACTGTAAAAGACAATGCGAGTGGAAAAAATCAAAAATATAGCGATATTAAAATAAATAGTGAAGATCTTAAAGCAGAAGTTGAGTATATGTATCAAAAAGATCAATTATCAATAAGATTAACAGATTTGGTAAAACAATATTTAACTGTTGAAAATAGAGATTTAAGAAAATTTGCAAGTAATTTATTAGGGATAAGTGAAAATGACTTATCATCAATTCCTAACAAAATAGATTTTGAAGATTATACAATTGATGAATTTACATTTTCTGAAGAAGAAATAAAACAATTAAAACAAAAATATTTCGAAATGATAGGAAATGACATCTCAAAAGACCATTATAGTAAACAAAAAAATAAAATGGTTACAGTTAACAACAATCCAATATACACAACAGAATATTCTTTAAAATTAACTGATGTTGAAATTTATGAAGAAATTCAAAAGGTATTAGAAAATTTAAAATCAGAAGAAATTGTTTTAAATAAACTAAGCAAGATTCAAAATAAAATTGGCAATGAAGTTGATTTGAAAGAGGAATATGCAGAGGCATTAGAAAAAGAAATAAGTGCTTTGAAAAAAAATGTAGAAAAATTAAAAGAAAGTTCTGAAACAAACGAAATTAAAATACTAGTTAATGTGGAAAATGGAAAGACAGTTAGAGTTAGAGCAGAAGATAAAAATGGATATTTGACAATGGAAACAGTTAAAACTAATGAATTAATTGGAACAGATATTAAATTTGTAAGCTCAAGAGAGGATAACCAAGATTCTGCAACTGTAAGTATTTCTAGAAAACTTAATAATAATTTTAACTTATCTATTGAATTTAAATTAGCTCAAAATGATGAAGAGTCAACACAAACTGCTAGTATAGAAATTGGTAAAGATGAAAATAATAACATAATTAGGAATTTTATGTCTTCTACAGAAAACTTGCAAATTAGTTTTAAAAATGATATCATTATTACAGACCATATTGAATTTGATGATATTAATACAGTTGGAAATATTGTCCTTAATGATTTGGATGCGGAAACATTACAAAATATTATGGATTTGATTGGGGAACAAGCACAAGAAACTTATGATTTTGAAAACAATGAATTTATACAAGATATTGCAAATGCTATGATGGCTGGTGCTGTATACAATGTATATTTAAACACAAATGATTACCCAACATTAGTAGATGTAGAGGGATCTGGTATTCAAGATGCAGAAAATATGGATACAAGTAATAATTTATTTGAATAGGAAGAAAGGAGTCATATTAGCGTAAGGCTAATATAGAGTGTGAAGAATGAATCAAATATTAGTTACACAAAAGTTATATATTACACCTGAATTAAAAAAGAAAAAGAGGGCATATAAAATGAGTTTTATTGCCTGCATAATAGTTATGATTTTATTAATAGGAATGTATACTTATGCTAATTATGACAGAATGAAAAATGAAGAGTTATCAGGAACAATATTGGCTGATATAGACTTTCAGGAACCTGATGAAACAGAGGCAAATTCAGAAGATGAAACAACAATAGACGAAAACGAAAATGCATTAATTGTTGCTATAACTAAAGAACAAGTTATAGAAGAAACAGTAAATTCAAATGTAGAAATTAAAGAAGAAGAAAAGAAAAATATAATTTCTGGACAATATAAAGCTTCAAATGGAAAAACATATTCAATTATAGGAATTATAAATATCCCAAAAATAAATGTAAGATATCCAATAATTTCAGAAACATCCGATGCTTTGCTAAAGGTTTCTGCATGCAAATTTTGGGGGCCAAATGCAAATGAAGTTGGAAATTTATGCGTAGTTGGACATAATTATAAAAACTCAAAATTCTTCAGTAAAGTTCCAACATTAACAATTGGAGATATTGTTACAATAACAGACTTAAATGGAGTCACAGTAGAATATGAAGTATACGATATGTACACTGTTGACCCAGCAGATACAAAGTGTACTAGCCAATTAACTCAAGGAAAAAGAGAAGTTACTGTTATTACTTGTACAGATGACACTAAACAAAGAGTGGTTGTTAAGTGTACAGAGAAAGTATAGTTTTAAAAACAACATTTTTCTTAGTTCATACAAAAAGTGAACAAGAAGTAATGTTGTTTTTTTATTTTAACATTTTGCCTCAGTAGCACACTTTTTCTGCTCACTGATACAAAATGTTATTTTTGAAATTATAACATACTATATTAGTTTAAAATAAAAAATGTCTACGATAAAGAAAATTATAAAAATGGGTGAAAAATATAGTTGAAAGGTATTGACATAAGTTGGAAAAAATAGTATAATATTCACGTATGAAATTTTAGCGTTGAAGCTGAATGTGGCTACGTCCTTACGGAAGTAAGAACGGAGGGAACTTCAGTGGAGTATGTCTTGGCAAAGACCAGGCGGTAAGTTAACTTAGAATATTCGCAAAAAACTGCGGATAAATTGCGCAAAATAAAAAAAGAGTTTTATAATTCAAAAATTAATTTTGCGACAACAAACAAAAAGCACTTATCCCACATCATACAATTGGGATTTTTATATTGGGAAAACACAAAACACCAGGGTGCGTTCTAACTTGCCAGCTAAAGTAATTTATAAAAAGAAAGAGGAGGGAAAATTACAATGGCAAAAGCAGTTGCAACAAGTGAAAAAATAAGAATAAGACTAAAGGCTTATGACAATGTTATTTTAGACCAGTCTGCTGTACAAATAGTAGAAACAGCTAAAAAGACAGGAGCAAAGGTATCAGGTCCTATTCCATTACCAACACAAAAAGAGATAGTAACAATTTTACGTTCTCCACACAAACACAAAGATTCAAGAGAACAATTCGAAATGAGAACACATAAAAGAGTTATAGACATCTTATATCCAACACAAAAAACAGTAGACAACTTAATGAAGCTTGAACTACCAGCAGGTGTAGATATAGAAATTAAGTTATAAGTTAATGAAAAACAAGCAACGCGAAGTTTTGAATGTTACTTATAACTTATGCAATCGAACAAAGTGAGATTGTAAACCTTAAAAATAAGTTAATAAAAAACAAGCAACGCGAAGTTTTGAGTGTTACTTATAACTTATGCAATCAAACAAAGAAAGATTGCAATCAACACAAACATAAAAAGTTAGCGAAAACTAACCAAGCTGATACAAAGTGTCAGCCAATAGTATAGTAGGAGGAAAAAGAACATGAAAAAAGGAATCATTGGAAGAAAATTAGGAATGACACAAATTTTTGATGAAAACGGAACAGTTATTCCTGTAACAGTAGTAGAAGCTGGTCCATGTTTAGTTGCACAAGTAAAAACAAGTGAAACAGATGGATATCAAGCAATACAATTAGGGTTTGGAGAAGTAAAAGACAAACACATAAACAAACCAGAAAAAGGACATTTTGCAAAAAACAACTTAACAGCAAAAAAACATTTAAGAGAATTTAGATTAGACTCAATCGACGGAATAAACGTTGGAGACGAAATAAAAGCAGATGTATTTGAAACTGGAGAAAAAGTAGATGTACAAGGAACATCAAAAGGAAAAGGATTCCAAGGTGTAATTAAAAGACATGGACAATCAAGAGGACCAATGGGACATGGATCAATGTATCATAGAAGACCAGGTTCAATGGGACCATGTGCAACACCAGGAAGAGTATTCAAAGGTAAAAAATTACCAGGACATATGGGAAGAGTTACAGTTACTGTACAAAACTTAGATATAGTAAAAGTAGACATGGACAAAAATGTGTTATTAATAAAAGGTAGCGTACCAGGAGTTAAAGGTGCAATACTAAAAATAAAATCAGCTGTAAGAGCTAGCAAATAATAGAAAGGAGAAAAGAAAATGCCAAAAGTAGACGTATATGATATGCAAGGTAAAAAAGTTAGCGATGTAGAATTAAATGAAAACGTATTTGGAATCGAACCAAACGAAGCAATTGTACATAGCGTTTTAGTAAATTACTTAGCAAATCAAAGACAAGGTACACAAAGTACAAAAACAAGAGCAGAAGTTCGTGGTGGTGGAAGAAAACCATGGAGACAAAAAGGAACAGGTAGAGCAAGACAAGGTAGTATACGTGCTCCACAATGGATAAAAGGTGGTATCGCATTAGGACCAAAACCACGTTCATATAGTTACAAAGTTAACAAAAAAGAAAAACAATTAGCAATAAGATCATTATTAAGCTCAAAATTATTAGAAAACGAATTAACAGTAGTTGATAAATTAGAATTAGCTGAAGTTAAAACAAAATCAATGGTAAAAGCTTTAGCAGATTTAAAAGTTGAAGGAAAAGCATTAATAATATTTGCAGAACAAAACGAAAACGTATATTTATCAAGCAGAAATATTGAGGGAGTAAAATCAATAACATTAAATATGATAAATGTTTATGATTTATTAAAATACAACAAATTAATATTACCTTTAGAAACTGTTAAAAAATTAGAGGAGGTGTACGCATAAGCTATGAAACCAGAAGATATAATTAAAGCACCAGTTATTACTGAAAAAAGTAATGACGAATTACAAAACGGAAAATACACTTTCGAAGTTAACAAAAAAGCAACAAAGATTGATATAGCAAATGCTGTAGAAAAACTTTTCAATGTTAAAGTATTAAAAGTAAATACAATGACAGTTAAAGGAAAGAAAAAAAGAGTTAGATATGTAGAAGGAAAAACTTCTGATTGGAAAAAAGCTATTGTTACAATAGACACAAATCCAAGTGAAAAAACATATTTAGCAAAAGGTGGAAAAGTAGTTAAAGTTAAAAATAAATTCAAAGATTCAATTGATGAATTTATGGGAGCTTAAGACTTAGCCGATTATCTGGAAAATACCAGGAAAATAAAGAATATCTGCATGCGGAGCAGGAAAAAATCCGCAAATATTAATTCGAGAAAGGAAAGAAAACAATGGGAATGAAACACTTCAAAGCCTATACACCTTCAAGAAGAAACATGACAGTTTCTACATATGAAGAAGTAACAAAAAAGACTCCTGAAAAATCTTTATTAACAGTAAAGAAAAAACATGCAGGAAGAAACTCATATGGTAGAATAACAGTACGTCATCAAGGTGGAGGAAATAGACAAAAATATAGAATAATAGATTTTAAACGTAGAAAAGACGATATGGAAGCAACTGTACTTGGAATCGAATACGATCCAAACAGAAGTGCAAATATAGCTTTAATCCAATATGAAGATGGAGAAAAAGCATATATATTAGCTCCACAAGGAATAACAGATGGAGACAAAGTTATGTCAGGAGAAAGAGCTGATATAAAACCAGGAAACTGCTTACCAATAGCAAACATACCAGTTGGTACATTAATTCACAATATAGAATTAAATCCAAAACAAGGTGGAAAACTAGTTAAAGCAGCTGGACAAAGCGCACAACTTATGGCGAAAGAAGGAAAATATGCACACGTAAGATTACCTTCTGGAGAAATGAGATTAATATTATCAGTTTGTAGAGCTACAATTGGAACAATTGGAAATAGCGACCATGAAAATGTTAAATTAGGTAAAGCCGGAAGAACAAGACATCTTGGTATCAGACCAACAGTAAGAGGTTCTGTAATGAACCCTAATGACCACCCTCATGGTGGAGGTGAAGGTAGAGCTCCAGTTGGACATTCAGGACCAATGACACCTTGGGGTAAACCAGCACTAGGATACAAGACAAGAAATAAGAAAAATAGAACAAACAAGTTCATTGTTAAGAGGAGGAAATAAAAATCATGGCTAATAGAAAAGATAAAAAACCTTTCGTAAGTGAAAAATTACTAAAAAAAGTAGAAGCTATGAACGAAACAGGTAAAAAAGAAGTTTTAAAAACTTGGTCAAGAGCTTCAACAATTTATCCACAAATGATTGGTCACACAATAGCAGTACATGACGGAAGAAAACATGTGCCTGTATACATCACAGAAGAAATGATAGGTCATAAATTAGGTGAATTTGCTCCTACAAGAACATTCAAAGGTCATGCAGGAGAAAAGACAACTAAAAAATAATAGAGAAAATCTAAAAATAGATAATCTAAAATAAGGAGGAAAATAAAGTGGAAGAAACAGCAATAGTTGAAGCTAGAGCTACTCTAAGATATGCAAGAATTTCTAGCCGTAAAGTTAAAATAGTTGCAGACTTAATTAGAGGAAAAAACGTAGATGAAGCTTTAGCAATAGTAAAATTTACACCAAAAGCTTCTTCAGAAATAATTGAAAAATTATTAAAATCAGCAATTGCAAATGCTGAAAATAACCATAACATGGATCATTCAAAACTATATGTTGCTGAAATATATGCAAACCAAGGTCCAACTTTAAAAAGAATTAGACCAGCTGCAAAAGGTTCAGCAGTTAGAATTAGAAAAAGAACAAGTCATATAACAATTGTTCTAAGAGAAGAATAGGAGGTTAGCTAGAAGATGGGACAAAAAGTACATCCAACTGGTGTCAGAGTAGGAATAATAAAAGATTGGAATGCTAAATGGTATGCAAACGACAAAAACTTTGCAGATTACTTAGTAGAAGATCAAAAAATCCGTAAATTTTTAAAGAAAAAATTATTCGCTGCTGGAATTTCTAAAATAGAAATTGAAAGAACAGCAAAATTTGTTAGAGCTAATGTTTACACAGCTAAACCTGGAATCGTAATCGGAAAAGGTGGAGCTGGAGCAGAAAGCATCAGACAAGAACTTTCAAAAGAAATTGGAAAAGATATTAATATAAATATTATTGAAGTTAAAGATGTTGATACAAATGCACAATTAGTTGCAGAAAACATCGCAGGACAACTAGAAAGAAGAATTTCATTCAGAAGAGCTATGAAACAATGCATGCAAAAAGCTATGAAATCAGGAGCTCTAGGAATAAAAACAGCTGTATCTGGAAGATTAGGTGGAGCTGATATGGCAAGAACAGAATTCTACAAAGAGGGAACAATTCCTCTACAAACTTTAAGAGCTGATATAGATTATGGATTTGCAGAAGCAGATACTACATATGGAAAAATCGGTGTAAAAGTTTGGATATATAAAGGTGAAGTTCTTCCTACTAAAAAAGTGGAAGGAGGAGAACAATAATGCCATTAATGCCAAAAAAATCTAAGTTTAGAAAAATGCAAAAAGGTAGAAATAGAGGTAAAGCTACAAGAGGAAACAAAGTAACAGAAGGAGAATATGGATTACAAGCTTTAGAAGCTGGTTTAATAAGAGGAAACCAAATTGAAGCAGCCAGAGTTGCTATGACACGTTATATAAAAAGAGGTGGAAAAGTTTGGATAAAACTATTCCCAGATAAGCCAATTTCACAAAAACCTATCGGAACTCGTATGGGTAAAGGAAAAGGTAATGTTGAATATTGGGTTGCAGTTGTAAAACCAGGAAGAGTTATGTTTGAAATATCAGGTGTTCCTGAAGAAACTGCAAGAGAAGCTCTACGTTTAGCAATGAATAAACTACCTGTAAAATCAAAATTTGTAAAAAGAGAAACTGAAAATGAGGTAGGTGATAATGATGAAGATAAATAAAATTAGAGAAATGTCTTCACCAGAATTAGAAAAAGAGTTAGGTGAACTAAAAACTGAATTATTTAAGTTAAAATTTAGCTTAGCTACAAATGGATTAGACAATCCAATGAAAATAAAAGAAGTTAAGAGAGATATAGCTAAAATAAACACAGTTTTAACAGAAAGAAAATTAGTAGATACAAAAAAATAAAATATGGGAAAATCCCATGCTCAAGAAGGAGGGTAAAAACCTATGGAAGAAAGAAATCTTCGTAAAGTTATGGTAGGTACTGTAACATCAGATAAAATGGACAAAACAGTAGTTGTATCTGTTGAAAACAGTGTTAGACATAAAGTGTATGGAAAAACAGTTAAAAGAACATATAAATTAAAAGCACATGACGAAGAAAATAAATGCAAAATTGGAGATAGAGTTAAAGTCATGGAAACAAGACCACTTTCTAAAGACAAGAGATGGAGAGTAGTTGAAATCCTAGAAGAAAAAGGAGGAGAATAATCAATGGTACAACAACAATCTATATTAAAAGTAGCTGACAACACTGGAGCAAAAGAAATCATGGTTATCAGATGTTTAGGTGGATCTTTCAGAAAAACAGCCAACATTGGTGACATAATAGTTGCTTCTGTTAAATCAGCAACACCAGGTGGAGTTGTAAAAAAAGGTGATGTTGTAAAAGCAGTTATAGTTAGAACTAAAAAAGGTCTAAGAAGACAAGATGGTTCTTACATAAGATTTGACGAAAATGCTGCAGTTATAATAAAGGATGATAAAACACCAAAAGGAACACGTATATTTGGACCTGTTGCAAGAGAATTAAGAGAAGGGGAATATATGAAAATTCTTTCATTAGCCCCAGAAGTTCTATAAGCCGTTAGCGAAAATATCTAGTAGATATTTGAGCTGTACGGATTATAGATGCAAAAACACAGAATTTGTTAGCGAGAGAAGCCCAAAGGCTTAAACGAGCGTTACAAATTGTAAGTTTTTGTAAATAAATTTGACATAGTCGACAATGAAAAAGAAGAAAAAAGGAGGAGAACCTTACAATGAAAATAAAAAAAGGAGATACAGTTCAAGTTTTATCAGGAAACGATAAAGGAAAAACTGGAGAAGTACTTGAAGTAATACCAAAAACACAAAAAGTTGTTGTAAAAGGTGTTAACGTTAGAAAGAAACACATTAAAGCAAGAAAACAAGGCGAAGAAAGTGGAATAATCCCAGTAGAATGTGCTGTATTAGCAAGCAAAGTAAATGTTGTTTGCCCAAAATGTGGTAAAGCTACAAGAATTGGTTACAGCGAAGAAAAAGGTGAAAAAATTCGTATTTGTAAAAAATGTGGAGCTAAAATAAAATAATGATGAAAGGAGGAAAAACATAAAATGAAAACTTTAAAAGAAACATATAAAGAAGAAGTTATTCCAGAGTTAATGAAAAAATTTAATTATAAATCAATAATGCAAGTTCCAAAGCTTGAAAAAATAGTTATAAACATTGGTTTAGGAGATATAAAAGAAGATCCTAAATCTTTAGAAAATGCAATGAACGATTTAAGCATTATAACAGGACAAAAACCAGTTATAACAAAAGCTAAAAAATCAATTGCTGCATTCAAATTAAGAGAAGGAGCAAATATAGGTTGCAAAGTTACTTTAAGAGCTGATAAAATGTACGATTTTGCATATAAACTATTCAACGTAGCTCTTCCTAGAGTTAGAGATTTCAGAGGAGTATCTAAGAAATCTTTCGATGGTAGAGGAAACTATTCAATGGGTATTAAAGAACAATTAATATTCCCAGAAATCGAATATGATAAAATAGATAAAATTAGAGGTATGGATATCATATTTGTAACTACAGCAGAATCTGACGAAGAAGCTAAAGAGTTACTTACATTATTAGGTATGCCATTCCAAAATTAAAAAGGGAGGAAATTTAAAAAATGGCTAAAAAATCATTAAAAGTAAAACAACAAAGACCACAAAAATATGCAACTAGAGAATATAATAGATGTAAATTATGTGGAAGACCACATGCATATATAAGAAAATATGGAATTTGCCGTGTGTGCTTTAGAGAATTAGCTCATAAAGGTGAAATACCAGGAGTTAAAAAAGCAAGCTGGTAAAATGAATTAAAGAATAGGAGGAAAGTAAATTGAATACTACAGACCCAATAGCAGATATGTTAACAAGAATTAGAAATGCAAATAGTTCAAAACATAAAACAGTTGATGTACCTTCATCAAAAATGAAATTAGCTATAGCTGAAATTTTATATAAAGAAGGATATATCAAATCTTTTGAAGAAATTAGCAACGAAACTCAAGGAATAATAAGAATTACTCTAAAATACGATGAAAAAGGAAAAAGAGTAATCGACGGGTTAAAAAGAATTAGTAAACCAGGGTTAAGAATATATGCTAATAAAGAAGAATTACCAAAAGTATTAAATGGATTAGGAATAGCAATAATTTCTACATCTAAAGGATTAAAAACAGACAAAGAAGCACGTGAATTAGGAATCGGTGGAGAAGTTTTAGCTTACGTTTGGTAATAAACTTGTGCGAATGTAAAGCATTTGCATAATAAAAAAGGGAAAAATTAACCTATATGTGAAAATATCTCTTTGATATATTTAACGTTAGGCGAACGCCCTAAGTCTAAGATAATTGCAAATTGAAATGCAATTCCTAGAACAACAAAAAAGGAAGGTGAAAATAAAATGTCAAGAATAGGAAATAAAGCTATTCAAATACCACAAGGTGTAACAGTTTCAATGGACGGAAACAAATTAACAGTAAAAGGTCCAAAAGGAACTTTAGAAAGAGAAATACATAAAAACATAACAGTTGAAATATCTGAAGCAGAAATCAAAGTAATAAGAAAAGACAATCAACCATTCAATAGAGGTTTACATGGATTAACAAGAACATTAATCGCAAACATGATAAACGGTGTAGTTAACGAATTCACAAGAGAACTACAAATAAATGGTGTTGGATACAGAGTTCAAAAACAAGGAAACAACTTAAATCTAACACTTGGATATTCTCATCCAGTAATATTTGAAGCACCAGCAGGAATCACTTTTGATACTCCTAATGCTAACACAATAATAGTAAGAGGAATTGACAAAGAATTAGTTGGTCAAACAGCAGCAAATATCAGATCTAAGAGACCACCAGAAGTATATAGAGGAAAAGGTATTAAATATGCTGAAGAAGTTATTAGACGTAAAGAAGGAAAAACAGGTAAAAAATAATAGTAAATAGCTATTAAAGCCTAAAATTCCAGAACATAAATAATCACGGAAAGGAGAATAGAAATGATTAAGAAAACAGATAGAAAATTAAAAAGAGTAAGAAGACATGCTAGAGTAAGAAACAAAATATCTGGTACAGCTGAAAGACCAAGACTATGTGTATACAGAAGTAATACAAACATATATGCACAAGTAATTGATGATGTAGCAGGAGTAACTTTAGTAAGTTGTTCAACTTTAGATAAAGAAATAAAAACAAAATATGCAAATAAAGAAGCAGCTAAAGAAGTTGGAGCTTTAATTGCAAAAAGATGTGAAGCAAAAAACATCAAAGAAGTAGTTTTTGACCGTGGTGGATATATATATCATGGTGTAGTAAAAGAATTAGCTGAAGCTGCAAGAAGTGGCGGACTAAGCTTCTAGTAGCTGTGCGAAGCAAAGCGAGCTACAGATACTAGATGCAAAAATCATTCATGATTTTTGTATACATATAAAAAGCTGTGCGAAGCAAAGCGAGCTACAGATACTAGACGCAAAAATCGCTCAAGATTTTTGTAAACTAATATTTGAGATAACATTGAACAAGGAGGGAAAACAAAACCAATGGAAGAAGTTAAAATGGATGAGTTAAAAGAAAAAGTAGTAGCTCTAAATAGAGTAGCCAAAGTAGTTAAAGGTGGTAGAACTTTTAGATTCAGCGCTGTAGTAGTTGTTGGAGATGAAAATGGACACATAGGAGTTGGAAACGGAAAAGCTGCCGAAGTTCCAGACGCAATCAAAAAAGCTATACAAGCTGCTAAAAAGAACTTAGTAGAAGTTCCAATCGTAGGAACAAGTATTCCACACGAATTTGTTGGAAAATTCGGAAGTGCAAAAGTTTTATTAAAACCAGCTGCTGAAGGTACAGGACTTATTGCTGGAGGTAGTGTAAGACCAGTATTAGAGCTTGCAGGATATAGAGATATACGTACAAAAGTTATTGGAACAAACAATCCAAGAAACGTTGTATATGCTACAATCGAAGGACTTAAAGCTATGCAAACAGCAGAGCAAGTAGCTAAAAAAAGAGGTAAAAAAGTAGAAGACATTTTATAATAAAATATAAAAAACAAAAAATAGGAGGTGCAAGCGAAAAATGAAACTAGGAGAATTAAAACCAGCAGTAGAAAAAGATAAAAGAACAAGAAGAGGACGTGGAATGGGTTCTGGTCTTGGAAAAACATCAGGTAGAGGACAAAAAGGTCAAAAAGCAAGAAGTGGTGGAGGAGTTAGAAGAGGTTTCGAAGGTGGTCAAACACCATTATATAGAAGATTACCAAAAAGAGGATTCACTAATATTCATGCTAAAAACTACACAGAAGTAACATTAACAATGCTAAACAAGAGTAAAGCAACAGATGTTACAGCTGAAACTCTATTAGAAGAAGGAATTATCGGAAAAATTAATGACGGTATAGTAGTATTAGCAACAGGTAACTTAGAAAAGAAATTAAACGTAAAAGCTAAAAGATTTACTGCTTCTGCAAAAGAAAAAATCGAATCTCTAGGCGGAAAGACTGAGGTGGTATAAGAGTGTTTAAAACATTAAAAAACGCTTGGAAAACACCAGACGTAAGAAAAAAAATATTATATACATTATTATTAATTGTAATATTTAGATTAGGATGTTATATCACTGTACCAGGAGTAAATGCTGTAGCGTTAAGCGAAGCAATGTCAAACACATCTGGTATAAGTGGATATATAAATTTAATATCAGGTGGGGCATTTTCAAGATTTTCAATTTTTGCAATGTCTATAACACCTTATATTACAGCCTCAATAGTTGTACAATTACTTTCAATGATAATACCATCACTTGAAAGAATTGTAAAAGAGGGTGGAGAAGAATCAAGAAGAGTTGTAAATAAATATACAAAAATTGTTACTATTATATTAGCAGTTATAGAAGCATTAGGATTATTCCTATCATATAAGTCTTCAGGAATATTTACTGACACATCATTCTTAACAGGATTAATAGTAGTACTATCATTTGTAGCCGGAACAGCATTTTTAATGTGGATTGGTGAACAAATAAACTCAAAAGGAATTGGAAATGGAATATCAATGATAATATTAGTTGGTATAATTTCTGGATTACCAAGAGGAATAGTTACATTAGGCGAAAAAATTATGCCTGTGATTTCAAGTAATCCTGTAACAAGACAATTCTCAACAACAGGATTGTTAATATCATTAGGAGTTGTAGTTGGAGCAATAATCTTAATTGTAGGAGTTGTATTAGTACAACAAGCTGAAAGAAGAGTTCCAGTTCAATATTCTAAAAAAGTTGTTGGAAGAAAAATGGTTGGTGCACAAAATACACATATACCACTTAAGTTGGTTATGGCAGGTGTAATGCCGGTAATATTTGCATCATCATTTATGACATTCCCAGCAATGATTATACAATTCTTTGTAAAAGATATTTCAACATTGCATGGATTTTGGTTAGGAGTATATAAATTCTCTTTAGCAACTTCTTATTCAACAGTTGGAATTGGATATTCAATAGCAAATGCAATAGTATACTTACTATTAATATTAGGATTCACATTCTTCTATACTTATGCTACATTCAACCCAGCAGAAGTATCAAGCAATATCAAGAAAAATGGTGGATTCATTCCTGGAATTAGAGCAGGAAAGCCAACAACAGAATATTTATCTGCAATAATCAGAAAATTAACATTATTTGGTGGATTATTCTTAGCAATTATTGCTATTCTACCAATGTTATTAAGATTTACAAATTTAAATATTTCTTTTGGTGGAACTTCAATATTAATAGTTGTAGGTGTAGCATTAGAAACTGTTCAACAATTAGAATCTTTATTAGCAATGAGACATTATAAAGGATTCTTAGAATAGAGTTAGAAAAAGACAAAAAATATTTCTCTAACAAATAATGGGCAAGGTTAAAGACTAAGTTCTTTAACTTTGCAACATTTAATATAACTTTTTAAATATCTAGAAAAAAATAGGTATTTAAAAAATTATATTAAAATTTTTTAAGACAGGAGAGATTTTTAAATGATTATTATAATGCTTGGAGCGCAAGGTACTGGAAAAGGTACAGTTGCAGGGATAATAAGTAAACAAACTGGATTCCCTCAAATATCAACAGGAGACATTTTTAGAGAAAACATAAGCAAAAAAACAGAATTAGGAATTGAAGCAGATAAATATATGTCAAAAGGAAATTTAGTTCCAGATGAAATAACAGTTCCAATGGTAGAAAATAGGCTAAAAGAAGATGATGCACAAGTGGGTGCTATTTTAGATGGATTCCCAAGAACAATAGAGCAAGCTCAAAAATTAGATGAAATGTTAGCTAAAAGTGGAAAAAAAGTAGACTTAGTAGTAAACTTAATAACACCAAAAGATGAAATCATAGACAGAATGTTAACAAGAAGAGTTTGCACAAATCAAGATTGCAAAACAACATATAACACAAAATTAAATCCACCAAAAGTAGAAGGAATATGTGATAAATGTGGAGCACCATTAAAACAAAGAGAAGATGATTCTGATCCAGATGCAATAAGAAGAAGATTAGAAATTTATGAAGAAAAAACAAGTCCACTAGTAGATTACTACAAAGAAAAAGGTGTTTTAAGAACAGAACAAGTAAGCATTTCAATAAACAGATTAGGAAATGATGTTGCTATGGATATTGTAAAGGATATAAAATAAAAAATTGAAAAAATTCTTTTCAATTTGATTAACGGATTAAAAGGAATGTGAAAAAAATGGTAACAATAAAATCAAAAAAAGAAATAGAATTAATGAGAGAAGCATGCAGAGTTGCAGCTTTAACTCAAAAAGCAATTGAAGAAAACATAAAACCTGGAATGACAACATGGGAATTAGACCAAATTGCTGAACAAACAATGATAAAATTAGGTGCTATTCCAGCGGAAAAAAATTATCCATCAGGATATGATGATGTACCAAATTTTCCCGCATCAACATGCATTTCTATAAATGATGAAGTAATACATGGAATTCCATCTAAAAAAAGAATAATAAAAGAAGGAGATATTGTAAGTGTTGATTTGGTAGCACTTAAGAATGGATTTAACGGAGACTGTGCAAGAACTTTTAAAGTTGGAAAAGTATCAAAAGAAGCAGAAAGATTAGTTGAAGTTACAAGAAAAGCTTTCTTTGAAGGTATTAAATATGCTGTAAAAGGCAATAGAATTGGAGATGTATCTCATGCAATAGGTGAATATGTAAAATCACAAGGATATTCTGTTGTAAAAGAATTTCAAGGACATGGAATTGGAAGACAAATGCATGAGGATCCAGGTATTCCAAATTACGGAAAAGCAGGAAGAGGAATAAGATTAGAACCTGGTATGACTCTAGCAATAGAACCAATGGTAATACAAGGAAAAGAAAATATTTTAGAACTAGATGACGGTTGGACAATAATAACAGAAGACGGAAGTTTAGCAGCACATTATGAAAATACAATTTTAATTACAGAAAAAAATCCAGAAATATTGACAATGCTATAAAAATATAGTATAATAAACGAGTTAATTACTATAATTGGCAAAATAAGGAGGGAAAAGCCTTGGCTAAAGAAGATGTTATAGAAGTTGAAGGTACAGTTGTTGAAACATTACCTAACACAAATTTCAAAGTAGAGCTTGAAAATGGTCATCAAATATTGGCTCATATTTCAGGAAAACTAAGAATGAACTATATTAAAATTTTACCAGGAGATAAAGTAAAAGTAGAACTTTCTCCATATGATTTGTCAAAAGGTAGAATTACATGGAGAGCAAAATAACTCAGAAAAACACATAAGAAATAGAGTAATATGAAATAAAAATAAATGCAGGAGGTGCAAAAATGAAAGTAAGACCATCAGTAAAACCAATTTGCGAAAAATGTAAAGTTATTAAAAGAAGAGGCGTAATTAGAGTAATTTGTGAAAATCCTAAACACAAACAAAGACAAGGATAATTTAAAACAAGTTTATAGCACAAATATGTAGCGGCTGTGGAGCAAAAAGCTTCATATCATGTTTGTGTTTATATATATGTCTGGAGTATTTAAAGAGGCCAAAGTAAACGTTGGTGCATTTCACCTTTAAATATAAAAAGACAAAAACAATTAAATAAAATTTTGGAGGTGCAAAGAAACATGGCTCGTATAGCAGGAATTGATTTACCAAAAGAAAAAAGAGTTGAAATTGGACTAACATATATATATGGTATAGGTGTTGCAAGTTCAAAGAAAATACTTGAAAAAGCTGGGGTAAATCCAGATACTAGAGTTAAAGATTTAACAGATGACGAAGTAAACAGCATTAGAAAAATAATTGATGAATCATACAAAGTAGAAGGTGACTTAAGAAGAGAAGTAGCATTAAACATAAAAAGATTAACTGAAATTGGATGCTACAGAGGATTAAGACACAGAAGAGGTCTACCAGTTAGAGGACAAAGAACAAAAACTAATGCTCGTACAAGAAAAGGTCCAAGAAAATTAGTAAGCAAATCAAAGAAAAAATAATTTAGAATAAATATAAAGCCACGGAAGTGGGAAAACAATCCAATTTAAGGAGGGAAAATTAGAAAAATGGCAAACAAAACACTAACAAAGAAAACAGTAGCTAGAAGAAATAGAAAAAACATTGAAAAAGGTGAAGCTCATATACATTCAAGCTTTAACAATACAATAGTTACTATCACAGATACAAAAGGAAATACAATTTCATGGGGAAGTGCTGGAGGATTAGGATTCAAAGGTTCAAGAAAGAGCACACCATTTGCAGCTGGAGAAGTAGCTGAAACAGCAGCAAAGGCAGCAATGGAACATGGATTAAAATCTGTTGAAGTATTTGTTAAAGGTCCTGGTTCAGGACGTGAAGCTGCTATAAGATCATTACAAGCAGCTGGTTTAGAGATTAGTGCTATAAAAGATGTAACACCAATCCCACACAATGGATGTAGACCACCAAAAAGAAGAAGAGTATAGAAAATAAATCAAAAAGAAATTTTTGAAAACCTTGAAATAAGATATTAAGAAGGGAGAATATTAAAATGGCAAGATATACAGGCGAACAATGTCGTATTTGCCGTAGAAATGGAGAGAAATTGTTTTTAAAAGGTTCAAGATGTTACACAGATAAATGTAGCATATCAAGAAGAAACTATGCACCAGGACAACATGGACAAAAGAAAACAAAACTTTCTGAATACGGTACACAATTAAGAGAAAAACAAAAAACTAAATCATATTATGGAGTTGGAGAAAAACAATTCAGAAAATACTTTGAAATGGCTTCAAACAAAAAAGGTATAACAGGTGAAAACTTACTACAAATCTTAGAAAGTAGACTAGATAACGTAGTTTACAGATTAGGATTTGGTTCATCAAGAACACAAGCAAGACAACTTGTAAACCATGCACTATTTGAAGTAAATGGAAGAAGAGTAGATATTCCATCATTCTTAGTAAAACCAGGAGATGTTATATCTGTAAGAGAAAGCAAGAAAAATGCAGGAGTTATTAAAGCTAATGTTGAAGAAAACGCTGCAAAACCAGTTCCAGAATGGTTAGAAAAAAATGCAGAATCTTTAAGTGGTAAAGTACTAAGATTAGCAGCAAGAGAAGATATAGATATTCCAGTTGAAGAACATTTAATAGTAGAGCTTTACTCTAAATAATAGTTTTTAAATTTTAGGAGGGAAAAATGATAGAATTCGAAAAGCCAAATATTGAATGCCTAGAAGTTGATAATACAAACAATTACGCAAAATTTGTTTGTGAACCATTAGAAAGAGGATATGGTGTAACAATAGGAAACTCTTTGAGAAGAATATTATTATCATCATTAACAGGTTGCGCAATTACAAGCGTAAAAATTGACGGAGTATTACATGAGTTTTCTAGTATACCAAACGTTGTAGAGGATGTACCAGAAATTATAGTAAACTTGAAAAATGTAAGGCTAAAATTTGACGAAAACAAAGAAAAAGTATTAAGAATAAACTTCAAAGGAGAAGGAGAAGTGTTAGCAGGAGACATTATAACTGATGGTACAGTAGAAGTGCTAAATCCAGACTTACATATTGCCACTGTAGCTGAAGGTGGAAAATTAAATATGGAAATGACAGCTAACATGGGTAGAGGGTATACTCCAGCTGAAAAAAATAAAAAACCAGAGCAAGACATATCTGTGCTTCCAATAGATTCAATTTACACTCCTGTTAAAAAGGTAAATTATCAAGTAAAGAACACTAGAGTTGGACAAATGGTAGACTATGACAAACTAATAATAGAAGTTTGGACAGATGGAAGCTTAAAAGCTTATGAAGCTTTAAGCTTAGCTGCAAAAGTAATGACAAGTCACTTAAATGTATTTATAGACTTATCAGAAGCTACAAAAAATACTCAAGTTATGATAGAAAAAGAGGAAACTCAAAAAGTAAAAGTTTTAGAAACATCAATAGAAGAATTAGAATTATCTGTAAGATCATTCAACTGCTTAAAGAGAGCAGGAATTGCTACAGTTGAAGATTTAATAAGTAAATCTGAATCAGATATGATGAAAGTTAGAAACTTAGGAAAGAAATCTTTAGATGAAGTAATAGCAAAATTACATTCTTTAGGATTAGATTTCGCCCAAGAAGAAGAATAGTTAAGTTAGGAGGAAAAATAAATTGGCTACAAATAGAAAATTAGGTGTAACTACAGATATTAGATTAGCAATGCTTAAAAACTTAACAACAGATGTAATAAATCATGGTAAAGTTGAAACAACAGAAGCTAGAGCTAAAGAAGTTAAATCTATAGTTGATAGTTTAATATCTCTTGCAATCAAGGAAAAAGATAATTTTGAAATGGTAGATGTTAAAGTAACAAAAGCCAAACTTGATTCTAAGGGAAATAAAGTTACAGAACTAGTAAAAAGTAAAAATGGTAAAGAATATTTAAGAGTAGTAAAAGAAACAACAACTGAAAGCAGAAAGAAAGACATGCCTACAAGATTAAATGCAAGAAGAAAAATGATAAGAAAATTAAACAAAGTAAAAGACAGCAACGGAAATAATATTGATTTACCAACAAAATTATTTGAAGAATTAGCTACAAAATATGAAGGTAGAGTTGGAGGATACACACGTATCGTTAAAGCTGGACCTCGTAGAGGAGACGGAGCTGAAAAAGTTATCTTAATGTTAATATAATTAACAAAAATAATTTTTGAACATATAATAAAACATAAGGAGTTATCTTATGTTTTATTTTTTTGTTAATGTAATTTTTTGGACCCTTGCGTTATATGGTCTTTTAGAAATAATAAAAACTATAATTTATGCTTTTACATACACTTGCAATAAGCCAGACGGAATATATCTAATAATTGCAACAAAAAATCAAGAAAAAAACATTGAAGGATTTTTACGTTCATATCTCTTTAAGATTTTATATGAAAAAGAAGATGATATAAAAGACATTATCATTGCAGATTTAGGGTCAAATGACAAAACAAAAGAAATTGCAACCAAAGTTACAAAAGAATTAGATAGTATTCAAGTTACTGATTGGAAAGAATGCAAAGACATTATTGATAATTTTGACAATTTAGCTAATATTAATAATACTGGAAGTATTGTTGAACCAAAAAAGATATAGGAATGCTTTGGGGCGTTTCTATATCTTTTTCGAAAAGCTCAATTGTATTGCTATAAGTTCCATTTAATATATTATATTTAAAATTATTCATATATAAAACCTCTTTTCATTGTTTATACAAGTAATATTATACAACCTATTTACATAAATTGTCAAACTTATATTAAATCAAAAATTTTTTTCTCATAAAAGGTAAATTAAGAATTATAAGTAAATGCCCAAAAATGTTTAATTTAAAAAATTAAACATTTTTTACCAGTGACGCATTTTTTCTGCTCTACTTAGACAAAATGTTAAAATTTGAAAAAATAACAATATTTCCCACCTTCAAAAATATAAAAAAATTACATAATTTTGACAAATAAACATAAATGTGGTATATTAAAGTAGAAATAATAATATTTAAGGAAATTAAATAAAGAAGGTGTGTATAGTATGAATAATGATTATGCTGTAAAAGAAGTAACAGGTAAAGATACGTCAATAATTAAACAAATTGCTTGTTTAGAAGATAAAGTTTTAAAACATATGGAGAATAATGGTAAAAAAGGTCAATTGTTTACGACAGGGTATGATGATATATTGGAATATGCTGAATCTGATGAAAACACTGTAATGGTAGCAGTACAAAATGAAGAAGGTAATGGATACAGCAATGAAAAAGTCATCGCAGCAGCATATATTACTCAAGGACAAACACCATTTACATATAATGATATAACAAAATATTTTAAGGCTGGAGAAGACTATAAAGAGTATGTAAGAGAACAATATAAGGATGATAATGAATATAAAAAGGATTTAATGGAAACATATAAAATGAAAATAGAAGCGTTTAATCATGCGAAGCGAATAATATTAGGAGAAGTAAATTTCGAAAATATTGAAGATTATTTAAATAAAGAAATATCTGAGAATGGTTTTCACGAAAAAAGTGAGCTAAGAGACAAATTAAACCAATATATGTCAATGTATATTATGGAAAACTATGGTGATGAAGGTATAAAAAAATATGAGCAATTTTATTGGACATCAGCCGAAGAAATTTTTACGGAATTTAATAAAGAAAGTACAAACTTAAAGGAACCACTAAAAGACTATGAAAACTTTTTAGGAATTCAAAAAAATCAAGAATATGAAATGATATTAAAGAAAGGTCAGCTTCAGATTCATGAAGAACCTGAATTTGATGAAAAAAAATATTATTCAGCTAATACAGGAAATTCTATAGAATTAGATACTTATATAACAGACCCTGAAAACAGAAGTGCAGGACTTGCAAGAATTATAGTATATGAAGGCATAAAAAAACACATGGACAAATTCTTCTCAGATCCTTCAAATGAAGCCATATTTTTATGTTCAACATTACATAGAGACAATTTATCTTCAAAATATGTTTCAGAATTTTTTGGATTAACAGACAGTTTATTTGTCAACAGAAGACAAGGTAGAGATAGAGAAGTTCATATTTGTAATATACCAAGAGAAAATTTTGAAGACTATTTGTCAAACATGGAGAAAAAATTAGCAGTATTGTATGGATATAATCCAAATCGGAAAGGAAATCCCTGATAGTGACCAAATAACAATTTTGAAAGAACAATTGAAATATGAACGAAATGAATTAAAAAGATTAAAAAAGGCAAGAACAACTAATAATACTTTGAGGGGACCTTATGGAAGGTCAGAAAGATCACCTAAGATACATAAGATAGTAAATTTAAATACAAAAATAAAAGAACTAGAAAAGAAAATAAATAAAGATTCAATGGAGCGATATTAATGAATGGAAGTTTAACAAATGAATTACATGTAGATGTAGATAAAAATAACTATATTAATATAAGGAGATTATATGAAACTGATATTGAACAGGTTGCAAATGCAAGAATTTTACAAGAAACCGAAAATGGAAATGGAGCAACTAATGAATATATTGTGGAATATAAAAAAGTTTTAAAAAAATTGTTTGATCAAAATAGAATAATAGGGGTAGGGGCATTTGATGATAATATGTTAGTTTCATTGGCTTGTTTTAATTTAATTAATTTTGGCGATTCAAAATTAATTCCATATTTATGTGGTGTTTGGACTAATCCAGAGTATCGTGGAAGAAAAATAGCTAATAATGTTAACCAACAATTAATGAAATGTATACAACAAAGAAAAAAAGAATTACAACCAAGAGCATTATTAACATTAGAAGGAACAGAAGCAGCATTTAAATTATATAAAAAGTTAGGATATCAAAATGTTGCAGGAGAAATGTCATTTTTAGGGGATGTAGAGAGTATAAATGATATAAATTTTGAAGAGTCACAACAAGAAAAAAGACATAGTATTATATATTATGAAAATAAAAAACCAGCAATGCAAATAATTTATTCGTATGAGCAATTTTTTGCTCATCCGTCAAATATTGACGGAAAAATGAGTAGAATTCTTCAAATAAATAATTTGCAAGGAGATTTAAAACTTAATAATTTTAGAACATATTTACAACATTTTTTTAGTAAACATAGATTTTGCAAGTATAATGTTAGAGAATTAATTAGTGCAAATAAGGAAATAATGAAAGTTTTGGGTGTTGCAACAGAAGATGAGATGATTCAGGCTTTAGAAAATTTATCATTTAATGGGATAAATGGAAAAACACTCAATATAAAGAGAAGCAATAGCGTCATGGAAAAAAATCTACAAAAAGAATTACAAGAACGGACAACGTGGAATAAACGAGTAATATTCGAATACAAATATGGCTATTAAGGAAATTAGCATATTGTAAAATAGGAAAAAAAGTGATATTATAGTAACATGTATAAAAAATAGGAGGAAAAACCAAATGTATAGAACAAACAATTTAGGGGAATTAAACATAGAAAATATAGGACAAAAAGTAGAATTATCAGGTTGGGTACAAAAAATAAGAAACTTAGGAGCTATGATATTTATAGATTTAAGAGATGAAAAAGGAATAACACAAATTGTAATAAATACAGAAGAACTACAAAATAAAGCAAAAGAAATCACAACAGAAAGTTGTGTTCACATATGTGGAGAAGTTGTTGAAAGAGCAAGCAAAAATCCAAATTTAAAGACAGGAGAAATAGAAGTTGTAGCAGAACAAATAGATGTTTTAGGAAAATGCAAATCAACACTTCCGTTTGAAATAAACACAGATCAAGAAGTAAGAGAAGACTTGAGATTAGAATATAGATTCTTAGACTTAAGAAACGAAAAACTACATAATAACATATTATTGCGTTCAAAAATACTAAAAACATTAAGAGATAGAATGGACGAATTAGGATTTCCTGAAATTCAAACACCAATACTTGCAAATTCATCACCAGAGGGAGCAAGAGACTATTTAGTACCAAGTAGATTACATCCAGGAGAATTTTATGCACTTCCACAAGCACCACAACAATTTAAACAATTGCTAATGGTATCTGGATTTAACAAATACTTTCAAATAGCACCGTGCTTTAGAGATGAAGATCCACGTGCAGATAGAGCACCAGGAGAATTTTATCAATTAGATTACGAGATGAGTTTTGCAACACAAGAAGATGTATTTAAAATAATGGAAGATGTAGTACCATATACTTTTGAAAAATTCAGTAGTTGGACAGTAGAAAAAGGACCATTTATAAGAATTCCATATAAAGAAGCAATGGAAAAATACGGAATAGACAAACCAGATTTAAGAAATCCATTAATAATACAAGATGTTACATCAAGCTTTGAAAATACAGAGTTTAATGCATTCAAAGGAAAAATAATAAAAGCCATAGTTGTACCAGATGGAGCAAAACAAGGAAGAAAGTTTTTCGATGGCATGGTAGATTTTGCAGTTCAAGAATGTGGTGCAAAAGGGCTAGCATGGACAAAATTTGAAGAAACAGGAGAAATAGTGGGAGGAATTGCAAAATTTGTAACAGAAGAAGTTCAAGAAAGCTTAAAAAATACAGTTGGTGTAAATAACGGAGATTCAATATTCTTTATAGCAGATGATGAATTAGAAAAAGCACAAAAACTAGCAGGATTAGTAAGAATTGAATTAGGAAAAAGATTAGATTTAATAGAAAAAAATATATACAAATTCTGTTTTATAGTTAATTTTCCAATGTATGAAATGGCAGAAGACGAAAATGGAAATCCAAAAATAGACTTTTCTCATAACCCATTTTCAATGCCACAAGGAGGATTAGAAGCATTAGAAAATAAAGACCCATTGGATATTTTAGCATACCAATATGATTTAGTATGTAATGGATATGAAATGGCATCAGGAGCTGTAAGAAATCATAATCCAGAAATAATGGTAAAAGCATTCGAAATTGCAGGATATAGTGAAGAAGATGTAAAATCAAGATTTGGAGCGCTATACAATGCATTCCAATATGGAACACCACCACATGCTGGGGCTGCTCCTGGAGTTGATAGAATGGTAATGTTAATTGCTGATTCTCAAAATATCAGAGAAGTTATAGCATTCCCTAAAAATAAAAAAGCAAGAGATTTATTAATGAATGCTCCTTCAAAAGTTACAGAGCAACAATTAAAAGATGTACATATAAAAATTGAAAAAGAAGAAAAATAAAATATATTATCGTGAATATATTTTATACGAGGAGGTTAGAATGATTAAGTTTACAAAAATGCAAGGAATAGGAAATGATTATGTATATATTAATGCCATTGAACAAAAAATTGAAGATCCATCAAAATTAGCTAATAAAATAAGTGATAGACATTTTGGGATTGGTTCAGACGGATTAATTCTTATTCGTGAGAGCGATGTAGCAGATTTTAGAATGCAAATGTTTAATAGTGATGGTTCAGAAGCAGAAATGTGCGGAAATGGTATTAGATGTGTAGGAAAGTTTGTATACGATAAGGGATTAACCAATAAAGAAACTCTAAAAATTGAAACTTTAGCAGGAATAAAAATATTAAAGTTAAATATTAAAGACGGTAAAGTTGATACAGTAAGAGTAGATATGGGAGAACCAATTTTAATTCCAAATGAAATTCCTGTTATATCAAATGAAGATATAGTTAAAGATTTACCAATAGACATATATGATAAAAGTTTTAAATTTACATGTGTTTCTATGGGAAATCCACATGCAGTCACATTTATAAAAGAAAATGTACAAGAGTATGATGTTAGTAAATATGGAAAGGAAATAGAGGTTAATAAAGCATTTCCTAAAAAAACTAATGTTGAATTTATAAATGTGATAGATAAAAAGAATATAAAAATGAGAGTATGGGAAAGAGGTGCAGGAGAAACATTAGCTTGTGGAACAGGAGCTTGCGCATCAACTGTTGCAGCAATTTTAAACGGATACACTGATAATACTGTTAATGTTGAATTACGTGGAGGGATTCTTCAAATAGAATGGAATAAAGAAGATAATCACGTTTATATGACAGGTTCTGCAACTAATGTGTTTGAAGGATATATTGAAGAAATATAGGTTAGATATTTTAAATTTCTGTAAATAGTAGCCTACTTGTAGCTAAATTGAGACAAAATGTTGTTTTGAAAAAATATATAGAAAAATATACGGTACAATATAATGTTATTTTTAAATTTAACATTTTGTCTAAGTAGAGCAGAAAAAGTGCGTCTCTGACAAAAAAATGTTAAAATAAAAAATACAACATATATAATATAAGTCAAAAAGCTCTCCGCGCAAAGCAGAGAGTTTTTTTGAAAGGTTAATAAATTCCAGGCATGATGCTCACGGTAAAAAATCGAAAATCAAAAATTTCAAATTTTGTAGTTTCAAAGCTCAAAAGATTCAAAAGTCCAAAATCCAAAGGACCATAGATTCTAAAACTCTAAAAAAATTTTACAAAATTCTAAAAATCCCCATAGAAAAAAGCACAAATCCAGCGATAATATTCCAAACAGAATCTGGAATATTACAAACTTTTCTAAAACGCGACCCAAGAAATATGCCAAAAGTTAAAAACAAAAGTTGAAAAAAAGCAACTAAAAAAGGAAAAACAAAAATATTAAGACCAATAATGCTACTTCCTATACTAATCCCAATCGAATCAAAAGACAAAGCTAAGGCAAGGAAAAAAGCCTCTTTCGAATCAATATTATTTGAATTATCCAAATCGCAAAATTCAGTATTTTTTTTCAAAGCTCCAAAAATAATTACTAACCCCATAAAACATAAAATAAAACAGCCAATAAAATTTCTAATAAAGTCAGGTAAAAAAACAGATAAAAAATTTCCTATAAACATAGACAAAAAAGTAACAATAGAGGAAAATGCAAATAAAATTAATTTCGCCCAAAAGGAAATTTTGGTACTATTTAAACCATATGTAACACCAATTCCAAAAGAATCAATACTTACACAAAAAGGTAATAAAAAATAAGTATAAAACATAAAACCACCTCTTATATAAATATGTAAACCAAATAAAAAAGTTCATAAAAATTGGACATGCGCATAAAATTAAATATAAGCAAAAGGGAGAAAATCCCGAAAAACAAAGGAGAGGATATATATGTGGTATGCAAAAGACATTAGAGAAGTCGAAAGAAATTTAAAAACAAACATAAGACAAGGTCTTAATGAAAAAGAAGCGGAAAAAAGAAAGGAGCAATTTGGAGAAAATAAATTAGCTGACAAGAAAAAAGAAAGTATAATAATAAAATTCTTAAAACAATTTAATGACTTCATGATAATTATTTTAATAATAGCTTCAATAATATCAGCAATTGTAGCAAAGTTAGACGGCTCAGGAGATTATATAGACTCGATAATAATAATTGCAATAGTTATATTTAATAGTATTATGGGACTAGTTCAAGAAGCAAAAGCAGAAAAATCATTAGAAGCATTAAAAAGCATGACAGCTCCAGTTTCAAAAGTAAAAAGAAATGGAAGAATTGTAGCAATAAAAGGAACAAATGTAGTCCCAGGAGATATAATCTGTTTAGAAGCAGGAAACTATGTGCCAGCAGATGCAAGGTTAATTTCATGTTCAAACTTAAAAGTAGAAGAATCAAGTTTAACAGGGGAAACAGTGCCAATATTAAAAGATGCCAATGCAATATTAAAAAAAGAAGTAGCAATTGGAGATACAATAAACATGGTATTTTCATCAACAATTGTTGTAAATGGTCATGGAGAAGCAATAGTTACTGAAACTGGAATGAATACAAAAGTTGGAAAAATAGCAAAAATGATGATAAACGACGAAGCCCCACAAACGCCAATACAAAAGAAGTTAGCAGAAGTTGGAAAAACTTTAGGAATTGGATGTTTAATAATATGTGTGCTAATATTCATAATAGGACTATTTAAGAAAATATCACCAATTGAAATGTTTATGACATCAGTTGGACTTGCAGTAGCAGCAATTCCAGAAGGATTACCTGCAATAGTTACAATAATGTTATCAATAGGTGTTACAAAAATGGCCAAAAAGAACAGTATAATAAGAAAATTGCCAGCAGTTGAAACTTTAGGAAGTAGTAGTGTAATTTGTTCAGATAAAACTGGCACTTTAACTCAAAATAAAATGAAAGTAGTAGAGCTTGTAACAAATAGAGAAAATGCTACTGAAAAAGAACAAGAATTTTTACTAGAATTAGGTTCGATGTGCACAGATGCAAATATAGAAATTGAAAACGGAATAAAAGCAGCAACAGGAGAGCCAACAGAAATTGCAATTGTAAATAAAGCATTAGAAAAAAATATTGATAAAGAAGGTTTATATCAAAAAATGGAAAGAATAAAAGACATTCCATTTGATTCAACTAGAAAAATGATGTCAACAATACATAAAAATATGGGAATGTACAGAATTATCACTAAGGGAGCACCGGATGTAATAATTAGCAAATGCTCAAAAGTAAAAGACGGAAACAACATAATAGAAATGAATGATGTGACAAAAAGAAAAATAGAATTATTAAACAACAAAATGGCAGATAAAGCTTTAAGAGTAATTGCAGTTGCATATAAAGAAGAAAAAAATATTCCAAACAAAATAGACACAAATACAATTGAAAATAACCTAATTTTCGTTGGATTAATTGGAATGGTTGATCCACCAAGAGAGGGAGTAAAAGAAGCAGTTGAAACATGTAGAAAAGCAGGAATTAAAACTGTAATGATAACAGGAGACCATATAGTTACAGCAAAAGCAATTGCAAAAGAATTAGGAATATTAAAAATGAATGATTTAGCAATTACAGGAAAAGAATTAGACAGTATAAGTGAAGAACAACTTTCCAAAAACATAATGAAATATTCAGTATTTGCAAGAGTTTCACCAGAACATAAAGTAAGAATCGTAAAAGCATTTAGAAAAACAGGAGCAGTAGTTGCAATGACAGGTGACGGTGTAAACGACGCACCAGCACTAAAAAACGCAGACATTGGAATTGCAATGGGATTAAATGGTACAGATGTTGCCAAAAATGCAGCAGATATGGTACTAGCAGATGATAATTTTATAACAATTGTAGAAGCCGTAAAAGAAGGAAGAACTATTTTTGATAACATAAAAAAAGCTATTCACTTTTTAATTGCAACAAATATAGGCGAAATTGTAACAATATTTATGGGGTTAGTTTTAGGCTTAAAATCACCATTACTTGCAATACAATTATTATGGATAAACCTAGTTACAGACTCGCTTCCAGCAATTGCGTTAGGCTTAGAAAAGCCAGATAAAGACATAATGAATAAAAAGCCACGAGATTCTAAAAAAGGAATATTTGCAGATGGACTATGGAACCAGATATTTGTAGAAGGAATTATGTTAGGAATGCTAACACTAGTTGCATTTAGTTTAGGAAACAGTATGTTCGGATTAGAAGTTGGAAGAACAATGGCTTTTGTAAGTTTAGGAATGTTAGAACTTATCCACAGCTTTAACATAAAAAGTGAAAAATCAATTTTTGAAAGCGGTTTTTTTGACAATAAATATTTAATTGGAGCTTTGATTTTAGGAACTATTATGCAAGTTGCTGTTGTAGTAATTCCACAAGTAGCAGAAGTATTTAAATTAGTGCCATTAAATAAAATTCAATGGCTATATACTTTCTTGATTTCAATTTCTCCTTTAATAATTATGGAGGCACAAAAGAAATTAAATGAAATAAAATTTGGAAAAGTTGTATATAAAAAATTTGAAAAAATTTAAATAACTTTTAACTAAAAAGGTTAATTTAAAAAAGCAATTTCAAATGTATGTAAAAAAATTTCTTAAAATAGTATTGTAAAATTATTCAAAAGAGTGTATTATATAGATGTAAATTTAGTGAGGAAAACTTTAAATATTTTTAACTACATTTGTGCCTCAAGAAAGGAAAGAGAAAAAATGGAAGAAAATGAAAACAAAATTGAAGAAACTCAAGAAAATAAACAAGAAAGTGAATTTAAAAAGCAAACTGCAAATGTAATTAATGAAGCTAAAGAACAAATGAAAAATATAAACATTAAAGAAGAAGCAGAAAAAGGCAAGAATTTATTTTTAAAACTGTTTAAAGAACCGATAAAAACAATAAAAGAAATAGCACAAGATGAACAAAATAAAACGCAAAAAACAGCAATTATACTAATAATTATATGGGTAGTAAGTGTACTTTTTAGACAAATAATTTTCTATGCAACATCAAAATACTACGATTTTGACTTTTTAGATACATTAAAAGTAATTTTAAGTCCAGTGTTAGTAATTGCAGGAATGACAGTATCAATATATTTCTTAAATAAAAATTCCAAAAAATCTATTTCAAGAATTATAACTTCGGTTACAATTGCAAAAATACCTACTATAGTATCATCTTTAGTTGTGTATTTAAATTATATTCACAGCAAAGTGTACAATTTAACAGACCCTATAAGAACATTTTTGTCAATTATCTCTATGGTAATTATGTACTTTACTGTTAAGTTCTTGTTTGAAGAAAATGATGATGAAACTGCTGTTAAACAATTTGTTAAAGTCGAAGCTATTTATTATGTAATTGCTTTTATAATTAGTTTTTTTGGAATAACAATGTAAAATTTTATTTTGTAAAATTAAACTGAGATAAAATGTGTGAGTAAAAAAAATATTTTGTCTCAGTTTTTTGACTTTTTGTTTTTACAGCGAATAAGTACAAAAAATATTAAAATTTGCTATTTTAGATAAAACGTGCTATAATAAGCCTTGTGAAAATTAAAGCACATAGAAAGAAGGAAAAAGAAAAAATGAGTATACTAAACTTTAAAATACCAAAATTTAAAATGCCAAAATTTAAAATGAACGGACTATCAGAAATAGAAGAACTAAAATTTAGCACAGAAAATAGTGAAAAAACAAAGTCAAATAAAAGGGATAAAAACTATGAAAATCCAAATTACAAAACAATAAAAGAAGTATTTATAAAATCAACAGAAAAATACAAAGACAAGAGCTTCATATTAGAAAAGCCTGACCATAAAACACCATATAAAGAAATAACATATGGAGAATTCAAAGAAGATGTAATAGGTTTAGGAACAGGAATGCTAAAACTATTAGGGTTAAAAGACGAAAGAGTTGTAATAATAGGAGAAACAACTTATAATTGGTATGTATCTTACATGGCAATGCTTTGTGGAGTTGGAATTGCAGTTCCAGTAGACAAAGAGCTACCAGCAAACGAAATTGAAAATGTAGTAAAAAGATCAAGAGCAAAAGCAGTTATTTATTCTCCAAAGAAAAAAGAAGTAATAGAAAAGGTAAAAGAAAATTTATCTGAAGTAGAATATTTTATAGAAATGAAAAGCGAAGAACCTATTAATGGAAAAGATGTAGGAATAAATTATTTAATTGAAGCAGGAAAAAGACTAGCAAAAAATGGAGATACAACATTAATGGATATTGAAATAGACCCAGAAGAATTTAAGGTTTTAATTTTTACATCAGGAACAACAGCAAGATCAAAAGGTGTTATGATATGTAACAGAAATTTAGCTGAAAATATAAATGCATGTCATTCTTATGTAAAAATAACAGAAGAAGATAGACTATTTTCAGTTTTACCATTACATCATACTTATGAATCAACAATAGGATTTTTATATCCTATGTCAGCAGGTTCTTCAGTAGCTATATGTGAGGGGCTTAAATATATTGCATCAAACTTAAAAGAATCACAACCAACAGCGATACTTACAGTACCATTATTAGTAGAAAGTTTGTATAAGAAAATTACTGACAACATAAAGAAAAGTAAAAAAGAAACACTTGTAAATTCAATGATACGTATAACAAATGCACTAAAAGCAGTTAATGTTGATATCAAAAAAGAAGTATTTAAAGAAATATATGAAAATCTTGGAGGAAAGTTAAGAATAGTAGTTTCAGCAGCAGCACCAATTGATCCGAAAGTTGGAAAATGGTTAGAAGATATAGGAATTATTTTCTTACAAGGATATGGATTAACAGAAACAGCACCAATAGCTGCATTAACACCAGATTTTGATACAAGAGTAGGTTCAGCCGGAAAAGCAGTAGTTTGCGCAGAAATAAAAATTAAAAATCCAAACGAAAAAGGTGAGGGAGAAGTTCTAATAAAAAGTAGAACAACAATGCTTGGATATTATGAAGATGAAGAAGCAACAAATGAAGTTATGGAAGATGGATGGTTCAATTCAGGAGATGTAGGTTACTTAGACAATGACGGATTCTTGTTTATAACAGGAAGGTCAAAAAATGTAATAGTAACACAAAATGGAAAGAACATATATCCAGAAGAAATTGAAATAATGTTAGGCAAAATTCCTGAAATAAGAGAATGTATAGTTTATGGAAAAGAAGAAGAAGGAAAGAAAGAACTAACTGTATCTGCAAGAGTAATTCCAAATTATGATGAAATCGAGAAAAAATATGGAAAAATTCCAGATAAAGAAGAAATTCATAAAATAATTTGGGAAGAAATCAAAAAAGTAAATAAAAAATTAACATCATATAAATGCATCAAATTCTTAGAAATAAAAGAAGGAGAATTTGAAAAAACAACAACAATGAAAGTAAAAAGAGCAGTTGAATTGAAAAAGAAAGTATAAATATTAATACAAAGTATAAAAAGCATAAGTACTGAAACAGAGTATTAAAAAAATAGTTGAATGTAAAAAATAAATATTTATAATAAAACTAAAAATCTATTGAAAAAAGTATAAAATTGATATAAAATAATCACAATAAAATATCTAATATTTTTATATTTGAAAGGGTAAAGAAATGGATGACATGTTTGTACCTGCAAATCAAGTATTAACAATTGATTTGCATGAAATGACTGTAGCAGAAGCAAAATATACACTTGAAAAAGAATTAAATACTGCACCATGTGATATAAAAATTGTTGAAGTAATACATGGATTTCATAAAGGTCAAGAAATAATGAAAATGGTAAGAACAGAGTTTAGACATCCAAGAATTAAAAGAAAATATCTAACAATGAACAAAGGTATTACAAGATTCGAACTTACAGATATAAAAGAGTTAGATATAAGTAAAAAGTGAAAGGAGTATTTACTTATGGAATTAAAAGGAAGTAAAACAGAAAGAAATTTAATGGAGGCATTTGCAGGAGAGTCTCAAGCAAGAAATAAATATACTTACTTTGCAAGCAAAGCAAAAAAGGATGGATTTGAACAAATTGCAGCTATATTTCAAGAAACAGCAGATAATGAAAAAGAACATGCTAAAATTTGGTACAAACTATTAAATGGTGGAGAAATAAGTTCAACAGCTGAAAACTTAAGAGCTGCAGCTGAGGGAGAAAACTACGAATGGACAGATATGTATGACAGATTTGCAAAAGAAGCAAGAGAAGAAGGATTTACTCAAATTGCATACTTATTTGAAGCAGTTGGAAAAATAGAAAAAGAACATGAAGAAAGATATAAAAAACTATTAGAAAATGTTGAAGGTGGTTTAGTATTTTCAAAAGACGGTGATAAAATTTGGAAATGCAGAAACTGTGGACATATTGTAATCGGAAAAGAAGCTCCAGAAATGTGCCCAGTTTGCCAACATCCAAAAGCTTTCTTCGAAGTTAAAGCCGAAAACTATTAATAAAAAAGGAATTTATTTCCAAAAAGAAAAAACGTGAAGAACATAAAAAACTTCACGTTTTTTTGTGTATATTTTATTTACTATGAATTTTCCATATATTTAATTAATTGAATAATAATATCTTTATTTTTATCAGAAAGTTTATCAAAATCATTTGCAATAGTTTCTGTAAATTTATTTACGCTATTATATAACACATCATCTGTAAGCTGAGCAGGAGTGATATTAAGAGCGTTACAAATATCAATAATGGTTATTATTGAAGGAACACTATTTCCAATTTCTAGCTGATACAAATGGCTAGATGTAATATGGCTTTTTTCAGCTAATTGTTCTCTTGTAAGTTTTAAATTTTTTCTATATTTATTAATATTATTACCAATCATTTTGGCAATTTCTTTTTTTCTATTATTTTCAGAAATCTGAATCTCTTGTTCTTCTTTAGATAGTTGATTCCTTTTCATTTTGCCAGGCATTTTATCACATCCTTTATAAATAATATCCTTTTAATTATATAATTTAATATAAATATTTAAAAATATATACGTATATAAACTGTAGTAATAAATTATATATAAAAATATAAAAACCTATTTACTTTTTTTAACAAAAATGATATAGTATGAAAAGTAAAGGAGGGAAAAATAAGAAATACAAAAAAAGTTATATAAATATAACGAGAGGAAAATAAAAGAAATACAAAAAAAGTTATATAAATATAACGAGAGGAAAATAAAAGAAATACAAAGGGAGGAAATTTAAATTGAAAGTAAAAAACTTAATAATAATTTTTAGTATTATAGTAATGTTGGTATTATTACCAAATATAGTAAACGCAGCAAACGAAATAACGTCAACTGAAAAGACAGCAACATCCACAGGTGCAAATGTTCAATGGACTTATACTCTAAATGAAAGTGATCAAATTGAAAATCTAAAATGCAAAAACTTAAGTGATATTTCAGGAGAATTGACAATTCCAGAAAAAATAGATAATCATACAGTTATAAAGATAGGTAGTTCTGCATTTAAAGACTGTAAAGGATTAACAGGAATTTCTTTTCCAAACACAATTAAAGAAATAGGAAATTATGCCTTTTCAGGATGTGTTGGAATAAAATCATTAGAAATTCCTAGTAGTGTGGTTACGATAGGAATAGAGGCATTTAAAAATTGTTCAGGACTAAAAAATATTAAATTAAACAGTGGACTTGTTTCAATAAATAGATATAGTTTTTATGGATGTTCAGGTATATCTGAAATAACAATTCCTGATAGCGTAACATTTATAGGAAGTTATGCATTTTATAGCTGTTCAGGACTAAAAAATGTTAAATTATCTGAAAATTTAACTAAAATAAGCGCTGAAACTTTCTCGCGTTGTTCGGGATTAACCAGTATAGTTATTCCTGAGAATGTTACAACTATTGAAGATTGTGCTTTTTATGAATGTACAAATTTAAATAAAATTAAAATAGGAGAGAATATATCTTCAATAGGTGTAAATGTTTTTTCTTACGATAAGAAACTTACTATTTATGGAAAAAAAGACTCTGTAGCAGAAAATTATGCAAAAACAAATAATATTCCATTTGACTTAATCGAAAATTGGAACAAAGCAGAGCAAGGAAATGATATAACAGCACCAACAGTAACTTCTATAAGAGTTGTAGAACCAACTTCTGGAACATACACTACAAACAAAAGCATTTCAATAAGAGTATATTTTAGTGAAAATGTAACAGGAGAAACAGTGCCTACATTAAAAATAAAATTTGGAACTGGCTCAGAAAAAAGTATTACTAAGGCAACAATAAAAGATAATTATGTTGAATATACCTATAAAATAGAGTCAAATGATAATGGGCAATTAGCAGTTTCATCATTATCAGGCGGAACTATAAAAGATGCATCAGGAAATAATGCGGTAATTACTTGTCCTTTAATATCAGGTAACAGTATAATTGCAAATAATGCTGTGGCTTCAAGTGAAGGACAAAAATCTAATGAAAATAATAGTGCTGCAAATAGTTCTAATGATTCCCAAAAGGATAACTCAGCAAATAATTCAAGTAATGGAAATTCTGCTAATAACGTAAATGATTCAAGTAATGCTAATAATAACAATGCAAACAATACAGCTGATGAAACAATTTCAAAAATAAAATTACCTAATACAGGAAAAGCTGGAATTGGAATGATTGCATTATTAATAATTATTGCTACAAGCGTATCATATTCTAAATATAAAAAACTAAAAGGGATATAAATATACCAGATAAAACATAAAAATGAAAAATAAAAAAATACGAAAATTAGTGCAAAATAGGGAAAAACTAAAGCGTAAAAAAACACATTTTCTATCAGTTAATTTATAGAAAAATAGCTGAGAGGGAAGGTGTTTTTTTAAAATCAAACATTTTTTGTAAGTAGCACAATTTTTCTGCTCTACTGAGACAAAATGTTTAATTAAAAAAGAATACTATTAACGTTGGTTAATACAAAATAGTTAATAATTCAATATTCCAGAAAGTCGTTAGCAAAATGTGCAGAAATCACAAGAAAGTCATTGACAAAATGTGTTAGAAACGAAAAAAGTCATAAAAAAAATGTACATATTTTATAAAAGTCGTTTGATTTTTGTGAAAACTAGTGGTATACTATATATAAATTCAAATGTTAGGAGTTAAGGTATATGTATAGACAAAAAATGGAAGAATTAAAAAAATGGAAAGAATCAAGCCATAGGAAACCGTTAATAATTAGAGGTGCAAGACAGGTTGGAAAAACATGGCTAATGAAAGAATTTGGAAGAAATTTTTATGAAAAAATTGCATACATAAATTTTGATGATAATACAAGAATGAATAAGTTATTTGAAGAAGATTTTGATTTAGAAAGAATTATACAAGGTCTAAAAATAGAATCGGGAGTGAACATTGAACCAGAAAATACATTAATAATTTTAGATGAAATTCAAGAAACGCCTAAAGCACTAAAAGCACTAAAATACTTTTGCGAAAACGCAAGAGAGTATCACGTGGTATCAGCTGGTTCTTTATTAGGAGTTGCAATGCATAGTGGAACGTCATTTCCTGTTGGAAAAGTGGATTTTTTAGATTTAACACCGTTGAGTTTTTATGAATTTTTAGAAGCGATAGGTGAAAAAGAGTTATTAAAATTATTAAAAAATAATGATTTTAACATGATTGAGGTGTTTAGCACAAAATTAAAAGAATTTCTAAAACTTTATTACTATATAGGAGGAATGCCAGAAGCTGTTAATTCGTATGTAGAGAACAAAAACTTATTAGAAGTTAGAGATATCCAAAAAAAATTATTAGCAGCATATGAACAAGATTTTTCAAAACATGCACCTAATAACATAGTTCCAAGAATAAGGCAATTATGGAACAATATTCCTACTCAACTAGCCAAAGAAAATAAAAAATTCATTTATGGATTAGTTAGGCAAGGAGCAAGAGCGAGGGAATATGAACTAGCTTTATCTTGGCTCATAGATTGTGGACTTATATATCAAGTAAACAGAGTTAATACATCAAAAATTCCTTTATCAGCATATCAAGATTTTAATGCGTTTAAATTATATTTATTAGATGTAGGATTATTATCTGCATTGTCTGGAATAGATGATAAAACTCTTTTAGAAGGAAATGATATTTTTGAAGAATTTAAAGGAAGTTTAACAGAGCAATATGTTTTGTGTCAATTAAAACAGTGTACTAATTTAGAAGTTTTTTATTGGTCATCTGATACTGGAACTTCAGAAGTTGATTTTATAACACAGATTGGCAGAAACAACATTCCGATAGAAGTAAAGGCAAGTGAAAATTTGCAAGCTAAAAGTTTAAAAACGTTTGTACAAAAATATCAAACAAAAATAAATGTAAGAACTTCTATGAGTTCGTACAGAAAAGAAGATTGGGTTATTAATATACCATTATATAATATTGGAAATATAGAAAAAATAAATAATACACTAATAAATATTTAAAACACTAAATAATAAAAATAAAAAAACACAGTTTGAAAAATAGTTAAGAGGGAAAGTGTTTTTTGAAAATTAAACATTTTTTACCAGTGGCGCAATTTTTCTGCTCTACTGAGACAAAATGTTAAAATTTAAAATATAACAATACCTTTCAAAAATGTAAAAACAATTATAATTGACTGAAATGGGGTAATATGTTATAATGCAGACAAAATAAATACCAATAAAATACTATTTAAATTTAAAAATAATTATAAATAAAGGTAATTTACAATTAAATGAAAGGAATTTAAAAAATGAAATTCTTAAAAATCTTAATGCTTATTATGGCCTTTATAATATGTGATATAGTAGTAATAATTTTTCTATATGCAATAACAATATATCCTATAAAGAATAAATATAATGGAGATGGAAGAGTAAAAAAAGATATGACACATTTTTGCTCGTATGAAAATAAATCCGAAATTTCTAACGAGCAAAAAGAAGTGTTACTTTATATGTTGGATAATATTGATTTATATTCTAAAGAGCAAATAAATTTAGAAAAAGAAGCAAGAGTAAAAATTTCTATTAATTCAAGACATAAGAGAGTAATAGGAGACATAACGATATATGGAACATATAATTCTTTGGATGACTTAAAAGAGGCCTTTAAATCATTTAATATTAATGAAGAGAAGTTTGATGATAATAAAATTTATATAATAAATAAAAATAATTGTGATGTTTTAATAAATAAAACTAAAGATAATGAATTTATGATTAATTTTATTTCAGAATTACCATATGAATACAACATACATCAAATAGACAACACAAGTAAAGATATAGTATACTATAAAAAAATAAATGAAGAAAACAGAATTTATGTAAATAAAAAAATGAATAAAGCAAAAATTATCTTTTGGTTATGCTTTTTTGTAATAAACGTTATATTTTTTATTTTCTAAGATATACGAGGAAGGTGATAATGTGA
>JAFTFU010000143.1 GCA_017458285.1 Clostridia bacterium
AAGAGATGCTATACCTGTGGATAACATTCTTAAAAATCACGTTAAAAAAGAATAACATTAAAATTTATAAAAAATTACAAAAAATTAAGCTAAAATTAAAATTTACTCTTTTTTTCTGATCTTTTATAACTTTTATTTACAAAAAATTATTTTTAAAGTATAATGTCTGTATAAATTAAGAGGGGGCATAAAAATGAAATACTTAAAATACTTTTTAAGAAAAATAAAAAAATACGCAAAAGGTATCGCTATAACATTATATCCATTTCTATTTTTCATACTAATTTTTGTTATATCATTTGCATCAGAAGGTTTTACTTTTGAGGATTTTGGGCTTGATGGTTTTAGTCTAAATCCTGCTGATTACTGTAATTTAACAGATGTTGATTATACTGCAATATTACATGATGATCCAGATAGAAAAGCAAATGTAGAAATTACTGAATATCTAACATTTGACGTACATGCAGGTTCAAAATCTAACACATACAAAGAGCTTTGGAGAGAGCTTCCAGAAGATTATGTTGATGGATTAAGAGTAACCTACGACGTAAAATCTGTTATACAAATTTTAGATGATGGTACTGAAATTCCTTATACCGAAACATCAAAAATGTATTGGGAAGATGAAGACTATACACAAAGTTCAACAATGTATTGGCATCATAGTACAGGAACTGGTATATATCCAGATAACGTCGAATCTTTGTTAATATATATTCCTTGGACATATAGAGAAAAAATGAAGTTTAAAATCGTATACTCAATGAATAATGCTGCATTAAAATACAAAGATTGTTCTGAATTGTATTTAAGTATGTATTCTGGAAATACCATTAAAAAACTAAAATCGTACAAAGCACAAATTCTTATACCTAATAAAATAATGCCTTCTACATACTATGCATATACATTTGGAACCTCCAATTCTCGCGTTCCATACACAGAATCAAGTTCTATAAATCCCGGATATCACACATTTTTAATCACTTTAGATAAATCCGACTTAAAATTCAACTACCACAATCGTTATATAGAATTCTGTTTACTTGCGTGTGGTAAAGATAAGCATATTTTTACAAAGTATGCACCCAATAACAGATATTCAAACGAAGACGCTTTAGATGAATGTATTGCAGAAAATGAATACTATTCTACACAAGCCCAAAAATTCAACACTTACAAAACCATCTTTTTAATAGCATCTGTTGTGTTTACTGTACTAATAGCCTATAATGCAAAACGAAAATATAATAAAACTAAAGATAAATACATTTTATATGAGCCTGAAATAGATTACCAATACTTTAGAGATATACCAAGTGACTTAGATCCAATTTTTGCATCAGAGCTTGTATTTATGAAAGATCCTTTTAACGAAAATAAGGAAAAACAGGAAGAATATGCAGCAATTTTACTTAGTTTAGTAAGAAAACAATATGTTAAAATTACTAAAACTAATGATTTGGAAGACTGGAACAAACACAACACATTAATTACATTACAACCTATACAAAGCAATTATATAGTTCCAGATTCTTTTTCACAAGAACCTGTTTATAAAACAATAAATGTAGATACTGGAGTTACTTTAGAATCACTTACCACTTCAGAAAGACTTTATTTAGAATTACTAGAAAGACACATGAGATATTCTACTAAATCAATTACTCTGTCTAGTTTACAAACACGTATAGATAATGATTATGAATATACCAATGCATTTGTCAAAGATATAGAAAAGAAACCTGCTTTAGAAAGTGGTGTAATGTTAGGATATTTCCAGCAAACAGATTATGATGCACCTAAAAAAGAACTTAATAAAAGTGCAAAGGCAAGCCTGATTTTAGCATTAACCTTATTGATTGCTGTAAATGGAATTTCTTATTTTACACCTATGGCATTAAGCTTTGGTGCATATACAATACTTGGTATTGCATGTTTATGGAAGTATATTTATTTAACTTCTAAGTCAGGTAATTTAGTTTTATTTACTCAATACGGAGCAAATGAACAAGCAAAATGGCGAGGATTGTATAACTATTTAAATAGCGATACTTTAATAAATGAAAAAGAAGTTCATGATTTACCATTATGGGAAAAATACTTGATTTATGCGACAGCCTTTGGTATTTCAGAAAAAGTTGTAAAAGCTATAAAGATTCATGCAAAAGACTTGAATATCGATAGTAGTCCAATATTGAATCATCATTGTTATATTCATTCAACTCATTTTCATACTACATCAAGGTCATTTGGTCGTTCTATTCACACATCTTCAAGAGGTGGCGGATTTGGAGGACATGGCTATGGTGGTGGAGGTCGCCGGAGGTGGCGGTGGTGGCGGAGGCCATTAATATAACCTTTAATTAAAAAAGTAATCTTTAAAAGGAGTATAAATACTAGATAAAAACTCTAATATTTATGCTCCTTGCCTTTTATACATTTCTTGTATTTCTGTGTTTTTTATACGATAATATCTTTGAGTTGTAAATTATTTAAATCAACACCTAATTCATGTTCAATTTTTTCTTTTTTAAAAGTTTTATAAATTGTTTTTGAGATATACTTTTCTGCGAAATTAATTGTAGATTTACACTTTAATTCATCCAACAATTCTCAAATTAATTGCACTAGAAATTTTGAGCATTTTCAAATTATTTTATCCTATTTTCAATTTGTTTTTTTCAATTTTTGCAAAATAAAAAATCCAATAATAGCTACTGG
>JAFTFU010000144.1 GCA_017458285.1 Clostridia bacterium
AGGTGTTTGCCGGCGAATACGCTTGTCATTGCACAGCCAAGAAATGGAAGTAGAAAAAAATTTAAGGAGATATTTTTGTATGGAGTTAATCCTGTTGCTTTAGGAGGAGAATTAAAGAAGGCTAATTTTAATGAAGTAATAGATAGAGCGATACTTGAAATTATAAAAAGCTCAAAAAGACAATCTAGAAAAGTTGGAAGATTTGCATTAGATTATATAGGTGGTAATATGACTGATGATGATATAAGTAAAAACATAAAAAAAGCAGGAACATCTGCAGAGAAAGCTGAAGAATTTTTGAATGACGCTGCAAATTTAGCACAAGTGTTAAATGTGACTAGAAAGCATAAAAAAGAGTATAAAATTGCAGGTGAAATGGCAAAAGTTGCAAGAGGCATTGCAAATGTTAATCCAGAAGACAGAGACTCATATATAGAACAACTAGATAATAGTATTAAAGGTAGCAGAATTAAAGTAGGAAAGTATTCACTAAATCCTTTTATTAAAGGCTCTAAAAAATTAGCTGAAAAGAGTGCGGACGATGAAGCAGAAACAGCAGAAAACCCTTCTAATCATGAAGAACATTAAAAAATAAAAAAAACACTTGACAAAAAGAATAAATGTTTGTATAATACACACATACAAACACTTATTCTTTTTTGGTATAAAAAAGTAATAAAGAAAAGAGGAAAAAATGATAACAAATTTACACATAAAAAACATAGGAATAATAGATGAAATTGAGATAGATTTAAACCAAGGGCTTAATGTATTAACAGGAGAAACAGGTGCAGGAAAATCGTTAATAATAGGAGCGTTAGACATAATATCTGGAGGAAGATTTTCAAAAGAAATGATAAGAAAAGGAGAAGACCACTCTTATGTAGAAATGTGTCTATATGTACCTGAAAGCGAAGAAGCGGACCAAGGAAACATCATAATTTCAAGAGAAATTTATGCAAATGGAAGAAATATGTGTAAAATAAATGGAAGGCTAGTAACTGTAAGCGAATTAAAAAAGAACATGAAAAAATACATTGAAATACACGGGCAAAATGACAATCAAGAAATATTAGACACAAAAGAACATATAAAATATTTAGACAACTTCATAGGGGAAGAAATAGCAGAAATCAAACAAAAATATAAAAATGAATACGCACAATATAAAGCAATGCAAAAAGAACTAAAAGAAAACTATGGAGATGAAAAAGAAAAACAAAGAAAATTAGATTTATTAAAATACCAATTACAAGAAATAGAAGAAGCAAACTTAAAAAAAGAAGAAGAAGAAAAAATAGAAGAGAAAAGAAAAGTAATATTAAACTCCGAAAAAATAATCGAAAATTTAAAAGCAGTAGATGAAGCATTAGGAGAAAACACAATAGACGCAATAAGTTATGCAGTAAGAGCAATAGAAAAAATTGAAAATATAGATGCAAAATACCAAAAATTCAATAATAGTTTAAAAGGAATATACTATGAATTACAAGAACTATCAAGAGATGTAACAGATTACAGAGAAGAAGTAGATTTTGATGAAGAAGAAAGAAACCAAATAGAAGAAAGGTTAGATTTAATACATTCATTAAAAAGAAAATACGGAAATAATATTGAAGAGATACTAAATTATAAAGAAGAAATATCAAAAGAAATAACAAAAATTGAAAACATAGATGAATACAATCAAAAAATAAAACAAGAAATAAAAAATGCAGAAAAAGAAATGAATGAATTATCTACGAAAATGCATGAAATCAGAACAAAAAAAGCTGAAATCTTAAGCAACAAAATTAATCAAACATTAGAAGAATTAGAAATGAAAAATGCAAAAATCAATATACATGTTGACTATAAAGAAGAATTTTTTGAAACAGGAAAAGAACATGTAGAATTTTATATTTCAACAAACTTAGGAGAAGATGAAAAACCACTTACAAAAATAGCATCAGGAGGAGAAATGTCAAGAATAATGCTATCAATAAAAAAAGCCCTAGCAGATACAGACAAAATGCCAGTATTGGTATTTGACGAAATTGATACAGGTATTAGCGGAAAAGCAGCAAATTCAGTTGCAGAAAAACTAAAAGACATTTCTAAAAATCATCAAGTTTTATGCATATCACACTTAGCAAGTATTGCAGCACAAGCTGATTACAATTATTTTATAAGTAAAAATGTAGTTGAAAATAGAACAAAAACAAGTGTAAAACAATTAAATGAAACTGAAGTTATAAAAGAAATTGCAAGAATATCATCAGGAGAAGTAAATGAAACTACAATAAAATATGCAAAAGAATTAAGAAATAAAAAAGCTTCATAATAAATCAATAAAAGTATAATCTTCAAAAAAATGGATAAAATACCAAATAACATTAAATATGTAAAAAATGGAGGTATTTTATGAAAGATTATTTAGGAATAGAAGGCGTTCAAGCATTAGAAGTGTTAGATTCTAGAGGAAATCCTACAGTTCAAGTGGAAGTTGTTTTAGAAGGTGGATTTTACGGAAGATGCATTGTGCCGTCAGGAGCATCTACAGGAAGTTTTGAAGCGGTTGAATTAAGAGACGGAGAAGATAGATATTTAGGAAAAGGTGTAAGAAAAGCAGTAAAAAATGTAAATGAAAAAATTTCTAAAAAGCTAATAGGAATGAATGCATATGAACAGAGAAAAATTGATGAAATGCTTGTATTATTAGATGGAACTCAAAATAAGTCAGAGTTAGGTGCAAATGCAACATTAGGAGTTTCAATAGCAGTTGCAAAGGCAGCGGCAGATTCTTTAGGATTAAGTTTTTATAATTATGTTGGAGGAGTTAATGCGCACATACTTCCAATACCAATGATGAATATTTTAAATGGTGGCAAGCATGCGGATAACAATTTAAGCATACAAGAATTTATGATAATGCCTATTGGAGATAAAAGTTTTAGTGAAAGACTACAAATAGGTGCAGAAGTATATCATAACCTAAAAAAATTATTAAAAGAAAAAGGATATTCAACAGCAGTTGGAGATGAAGGTGGATTTGCACCTAATCTTAACAATGAAGAAGAAGCAATAGAACTTATACTACAAGCAGTTGTAAAAGCAGGATATGAACCAATAAAAGACATAGTAATAGCATTAGACGTGGCAAGTACAGAAATGTTTGAAGAAGCAAAAAAAATTGGACAAGAAGGAAGTTATTATTTCTGGAAAACAAAAGAATTAAAGACAAAACAAGAAATGATAGATTTCTTAAGTAAGTTAGTAGAAAAATATCCGATTGCTTCAATTGAAGATGGCTTAGCAGAAGAAGATTGGGAAGGTTGGGCTATATTAACTGAACGCTTAGGAAATAAAGTTCAATTAGTTGGAGATGATTTATTTGTAACAAATCAAAGAAGATTGCAAAAAGGAATTTTAGGGAAAATTGCAAATGCAATATTAATAAAACCAAATCAAATAGGAACATTAACTGAGACTTTAGATACTATAGAATTAGCTCATAAAAGTGGATATAAAACTATTATATCACATAGGTCAGGAGAGACAGAAGATAGAACAATCGCAGACTTAGCAGTTGCAGTAAATTCAGGACAAATAAAAACAGGTGCTCCTTGCAGAACTGATAGAGTTGCAAAATATAATAGATTATTAAATATAGAAAATGATTTGAAATAAACCTAAATAACCGATGAAAAATAATTGAGACGGAAAGTTTTAAAGGTTTCCGTCTCAATTATGTATATTGAACAAAGATGAATAAACTTAAAATAAACTATTTATCTTTTAAAACTTCTTTAATAGCCCCCAAGCTACCTAAAGCTTTTGTTGCATCAAAAGGAATAAATACTTTATTAGCTTCTCCTTCGGCAACTCTTTCTAAAGCTTCTAAAGATTTTAATTGAACCAATTTTTCATCAGGGTCTGCATTTTTAATAGCTTCATAAACCATTTTAATTTCTTTTGCCTTTGCTTCAGCAACTTCTTTAATAGCTTGTGCTTCACCGGATGCACGTCTAACAGCAGCTTCTTTATCAGCCTCAGCAGCTAAAATTGCAGCTTCTTTTTTACCTTCAGCAATAGTAATTGCTGATTGTCTTTGAGCTTCAGCATCAAGAATTAAAGCTCTTTTATTTCTCTCAGCATTCATTTGTTTTTCCATTGCGTCTCTGATATCTGCTGGTGGGTTTATATCTTTAATTTCAACTCTATCAATTTTACATCCCCATCTATCAGTAGCTTCATCTAATATTACTCTTAATTGTTGATTTATAGCATCTCTTGAACTAAATGTTTCATCTAAGTCCATTTTACCAACAATATCACGAATTGTAGTAATTGCAAGATATTCAATACCTTTCTTTAAACTTTGAATTTCGTACACTGCTTTAGCAGGGTCTGTAATTTGATAGAATACTACTGTATCTATTGTAATAGTAACATTATCTTTAGTAATAACTCCTTGAGGTGGAATGTCCATTGTTTGTTGTTTTAAACTAACAACACTTCTAACTTGATCTAAGAATGGAACAATAATTGTAAGACCTGCATCTGCAACTTTATGGAATTTACCTAATCTTTCAATTATATATACCTCAGCTTGTTTAACAACTTTAATTGATTTAAATGCTATTATTAATATTATAATTATTAAAACAATTAAAAACCACATTTTTTCTTCCTCCTTTATTTTCTTTAACAATTAAATTGTAAAGATAAAATTTATATAAAAAATACTAATAACTAATTTTTTTCGGCATGTATTTTTATTGGTTTAACATATGCCTTAACACCTTTTATACTAATTATTTCTACTTCTGAATCTACTGGTATTAGAGTATCCTCATCGCATACAGCAGACCAAACTTCACCATGAACTTTAACTTGACCTTTACCCAAAGTTGTATTGATTTCTTCGATGACAATTCCTTTTTTTCCTGTTAAAGAATAAACATTTGTAGGAACCATATCGTCTTTGTCAAATTTTTTTACAAATGGTTTAGTTAAAAATATAAGTATTGTTGATGCTATTACAAATACTGCTGTTTGGAATATTATATCTGGTATAAAAATACTTACAATCATAGCAAATAAGCTACCAATTGATAACCAGAATATTAAAAAGCCTGTTGTAGCAATTTCACATATAAAAAATATTCCAGCCAAAATAAGCCAAATTTTCCACATAAAAACACCTCCATAAAACATAACTATATTATACTACAAAACTAAAAAAAAATAAAGAGATTTGTATAAAGTTATTGTAAAAGAGCAAAATTAATGATAAAATTTGAAAGAAAACTTTAAAGAAAATTGAAAGGAAACACAAGAAAAATGATAAATAAAAACTTAAGTTCTAATAAAGGTGTAACTTTAATTGCTTTAGTTACAACAATAATAGTACTAATGTTTATAATTGGTATAACATGGGTTTACTCAGGAGAGATGGCAAACAATTCACAAAACAAAGCACAAATGGATGAACTAAAAATGGTTCAGGGGGCAATATTACAAGTAAAAACAAAATATGATTTAACAGGAAAAAGTCTGCCAGGAAGCCAATATACAAGTATAGATGATATAAAACAAATAACTGATGAAATAGAAAGAATGTCAGAAGAAGAAATAAATTTAAAAGATACAAATCCACAAAATTATTACTTGCTAACTGTATCAGATTTAGATAAAATTGGAGTAAGAAATTTAGAAGATGAGTATATAGTAAATTATCTAACAGGTGAAGTTATAAATATTACAAAAAAAGTTACAAAAGACAAACAAGCATTATATATTTACATCATAAAATAATAGGAGCCAAAAGCACAATTCTTTTCCCGCAGTTGAGTGATGGTTGTGCCATATAGAAAGGAATGGTTGAAAATGGATATAAAAGATATAATAGACCAAACTTCTTTAAAAGAAAAAGTAAAATACAATGAAGAAATGTCTAAATACACAAGCTTTAAAATTGGAGGAAAAGCGGAAGCTTTAATAAAAATAACTTCAATAGAAGAATTAAAAGAAATATTACTTTTAGCAAAAAAAGAAAATATAAACTTAACGGTAATAGGAAATGGAAGCAATATTTTAGTAAAAGACAGTGGAATTAAAGGAATAGTACTAAAAATAGATATAAAAAAATTTGAAACAATAGGAGAAGAAATAGTTGTTGGTGCAGGAAATAAAATGGCAGAAGTTGCACAAAAATTTTTACAAAATGAACTTACGGGATTTGAAGAATTATCAGGAATTCCTGGAACAATTGGTGGAGCTGTAAGAATGAACGCAGGAGCTCATGGAAAAGAAATAAAAGATATTGTTACAAAAGTTATAGCTATTGATTATGATGGAAATTTAATTGAATTTTCAAATGAACAAATGAAATTTGAATATAGAAACAGCATATTTTCAAACGGAAAATACATAATATGCGAAATTTACTTTAAAACCATGCTAGGAAAAAAAGAAGAAATATCTGCTAAAATGGAAGAATACGCAAACTGGAGAAAAGAGCATCAACCATTAGAACTTCCAAATGCAGGAAGTACTTTTAAAAGAGGAGAAGATTTTATTACAGCAAAATTAATTGATGAAGCAGGTCTTAAAGGATATAAAATAGGAGGGGCACAAATTTCAACAAAACATGCTGGCTTTATAGTAAATGCACAAAATGCAACTGCCCAAGATGTTATAGATCTAATTGAATACACTAAAGCTAAAGTATATGAAAAATTTCAAAAAAATATAGAATTAGAAATAGAAATAAAAGAATAGAAAAAGTAAATTATTATATAAGAATTAATGAAGAAATGAAAGGATTGAAAGAAAAAATGAAAGGTTTTTTACAATGGTTTAAATCAAGCGCGAAAATGAAAAGATGGATGTTTTTAATATTGTTAGGAGTTGTATTAATATGCTATTCAGTTGCACAAATATTAGTATATGACAAAATAGACGCAACAGCACTTGCAATAGGAAAAATAGTAATATCATTTGTATTTGGATTTTTATTTATGATAACAGGATTTGTATTTTTAAATAAAAGAACATTAGAAGTTTTTATAGAATCTACAGACAATAGAATGGAAAACAAAAAAGGAGTAAATGTTAAATCATTAATATTTAACAAAACAGTTTATGACCAAGGACCCAATATAGTAGTAATTGGAGGAGGAAGCGGCCTAAGTACAGTCCTTTCAGGATTAAAAAATTACACAAATAATTTAACTGCAATAGTAGCAGTTTCTGATTATGGCGAAGAAAATTCAGAAGCTGAAAGAGAATTAGGATTACTTCCTACAGAGGATATAAAAAACAGTTTAATTGCATTAGGAAATAACGAAGCAAAAATGAAAGAGTTATTTGAATACAAATTTAATACTGGAAGATTAAATGGATATACATTTGCAGACTTATATTTTGCAGGAATGACAAGAACAAATAAAGATTTTTCAGATGCAATTTTAAACAGCAATGAAGTACTAAATATCACAGGAAAAGTAATACCTGTAACATTAGAAAATATACAAATTTCAGCAGAATTAGAAAATGGATATGTAATAAATCAAAAATCAAAAATACCAGAAGTTGTTGCAGACAAGTTAACAAAAATAAACAGAGTATATATAACACCTTCAAACTGTAGACCAGCACCGGGAGTATTAGAAGCAATAAAAAATGCAGATAGCATAATAATAGGACCAGGTAGCTTATACACAAATGTAATACCAAACTTATTGGTAAATGGAGTTGCAAAAGCAATTAAAGACAGTAAAGCAATTAAGATATATGTAAGTAATATAATGACAGAACAAGGTCAAACAGATGACTATTCAGTAGAAGACCACATAAATGCAATAATAGATCACTGCGGAGAAGGGTTGTTTGATTACTGCATATATGACACAGGAGAAATAATCCCAGAATACATAAAAATGTACAACAAAGAAGGAGCAGACTTAGTAGAACAAAAAATAAAAAATGTAAAAGCAAAAGGAATTAAGTTTATAAGAAAAGATATAGCGGTAGTAAATGACGGAAGAATAAGACATGATGCATCATTAGTTGCAAGTTCTGTAATTGAATTAATATGTAATGATTTGAAATTTAAAGATAAACAAAATGATCCACAATTCATGATGTTAAATTCAAAATTACAATCAGATAAAAGAATAAATAAAATTAAACAAAAACAAGAAAAAAAGACTAAAAAAGGAAAACATGAAAGAAAATTTGAAACAATTAATTCAAAAGGAAAGAAAAGCAAGTTTAGTACAAAATATCAAGAAAGAATAAAATCAATAAAAGAATCAGATGAAAAAGCAAAAAACAAAAGAAAAAATAGCCCACAAGCTAACAAGGAGGAAGAAAAAGTTGATATTTACAAAAGAATGCAAGAATTTAGAAAATCGGGTTACAAAAAGAATGGATAATTTCTAACGGAATAGGTGGATATGCATCATCAACAATAATTGGAGCAAATACTAGAAAGTATCATGGACTTTTAGTTGCTTCAATTGCACCACCTGCCAAAAGAAGAGTGATATTATCTAAAGTTGATGAAAGCATAGAAATAAACGGACAAAAACATGACTTATATACAAATTTAAGCAAAAATTATATTTCAAATGGATACAAGTATTTAGAAAAATTTAAAAAAGAATACATACCAATATACACATATATGGTAGAAAATGTGGAAATTACTAAGATGATTTGCCTTGAATATGGAAAAAACACGGTAGGAATTTATTATAAAATAAAAAATAAGGAATATGCATCAAAACTTACATTAACACCAATAATAAATTTTAGAAATTATCATTATACTATGACAAATCATAATTTTAAAATAGAGCAAAAATATAAAGATAATAAATTAGAAGTTATTTTAGACGATAAAGTTTTAAACCCTATATACATCAAAGTTTCTGATTCAAAATACATTGTACATGAAAACGATAGTTTTAAAAATATGTATTATCCAGAAGAAGAAAAAAGAGGATTTGAAGCAGAAGAAAATCATGCAATTCCTGGTAGATTTGAAATAGAAATTAAGCCAAATGAGGAAAAAGAAATTTCATTTATATGTTCGCTAGAAGAAAATATAGATGAATTAAACAGCAAAGACCTTATAAACAGTGAAATTGTAAGGCTAAATGAAATATTTAACAATTCCTTATTAATAGATAACAGAAAACAACATAAAACAGAAGAAGAGTTAGCTCATGATGAACTAATTAAAACATTTTTATTAGCAGCAGATAGTTTTGTTACGTATAGACCAAGTTTTAAAACTTATACCATACTTGCAGGATACCCATGGTTTTTGGATTGGTCAAGAGATACATTAATTTCATTTGAAGGAATTTTGTTACTTTCAAGAAGATTTGAAATCGCAAAATCAGTTCTGCTAACATGTAGCAGAGATATAAAATTCGGATTAGTTCCAAATGCATATTCAGATTCAAACGATAGGCCATTATATAATAGCGTTGATGCATCACTTTTATTATTTGAACAAGTTCAAAAATATTTAGACTACACAGGAGATTACAAATTTGTAAAAGAAGAAATATATGGAAAACTAGAAAGCATAATTAGAAATTATATAGAAGGAATCGATTTAGATGACAATAACATACACCTAGATGAAGATGGACTAATTCTATCTGGAACAGAAAATACTCAAAATACATGGATGGATGCAAAATATGACGGTGTAGCTGTCACTCCAAGAAATGGAAAAGCGGTTGAAATAAATGCACTTTGGTATAATGCACTAAAAATAATGGAAAGTTTAGCAAAAAAATTCGGAGACAAAAAACAAGCAAAAGAACTTTTACAAATTTCAGAAAAAACCAAAAAATCATTCATAGAAAAATTTTATAACAAAAAAAGAAAATGTTTATATGATGTTTTGGGAGATAGCAAAATAAGGCCAAATCAATTATTTAGTCTAAGCTTAACATATCCTGTAATAAATCCTGCATCTGAAGAAGCAAAAAATATAATAAATGTAGTAGAAAAAAAATTACTTACTCCATATGGATTAAAATCTCTTGCCAAAGGAGAGCCAGGGTTTGTAGATGTTTATGATGGAGACGGATTTAAAAGAGATACAAGTTATCATCAAGGAATTACGTGGACATGGCTAATTGGATTATATTATGATGCTTTAGAAAATATGTTAGAGGCAGAAAAAAATAAAAAAGAAAAAGAAATGATAAAAGAAAAAATATCAAAATTAAAAGAAAATATAAAAAAGACATTCACAAAAGAAATATATGAAAATGGATGCATAGGAGGAATTGCGGAAATATATGATTCTATAAAACCATATAAAGATAGAGGAACAATTTCTCAAGCATGGAGCGTAGCAGAAGTTTTTAGAATAATAAAATAATCTAAAGGGGAAGTCTTGTTAATGGTAGATTTAAGCAAATTAGAAAATAACTTAAACAATGGCATAGTATCAAGCGTATATCTTTTTATGCGGAGAAGAAAGATATATGCTTGATAATTGTGTGAAAAAAATAAAAAAGATTTTAAAAAACGAACAAAATGATTTAATAAAAGGAATTAATTACATAATACTTGATGGAGAAGAAGTAAAAAATATTATTGATGATATAGAAACCCCTGCATTTGGTTTTTCTAAAAAATTAATAATAGCTAAAAATACAGGATTATTCAAAAAAGAAACTAAAAAGAAATCAGGAGAAATAGAAATTTTAAGAGAAAAAATAAAAACTTATTTAAGTGAAAATTTTTCGCAAATTGAAGAAACTGTAAATATAATTTTTATAGAAGAAGATGCAGAAAAAAATAGTTTATTAGATTTTATTGATAAAAACGGTATTGTATGTAAATTTACAGAGCTTAAACCAATTGATATAAAGAAAAGGTTAAAAGCTATTTGTAATGGTTACAAGGTAAATGTTGATGAAAAAACATTAGATTATTTTATAGAGTGCTGCGGAACTAATTTTCAAGAATTAATAAATGAAATTAGAAAGTTAATTGAGTATGCTGGCGAAAATGGAACTGTTACAAAAGAAAGTATTGATAATTTGGCGATTAAAAAGATTGAAAGTATTATTTTTGATTTGACTGATAGCTTAGGTCAAAAAGATATAAAAAAAGCTTTGGAAGTTTTGAATAATTTGATTTTTGAAAAAGAACCTATCCAAAAAATTTTGATTACTCTTTATAATCACTTTAAAAAATTGCTTATTGTAAAACTTGCAGTAAATTATAATAAGGATATTGCTCAAAGTTTAAAGTTAAAACCTAATCAAATGTTTTTGGTTAATAAATATAAAAATCAAGCTCGATTGTTTAAGCTTGAAGAACTGCAAATTATTAATCAGGAGTTGATTGATTTAGATTTTAAGTATAAAAATGGACTTGTAGATTTGCAGGTTGGACTAGAGGCTATTCTTTGCGCGTACATTTAGATATTTGCACTGAGTAGTAAAGTAAAATTTTGACGAAATTTTAAAATAAATTAATATAGAAATTCTTATACAATTATGTTATAATAAAGAAGCAGAAGAAGGATAAAAAGAAAGGAGCAAGTGCTAGCAAGATTTAGCTGACACCTACTGCGAGAAATGAAAGATAAAATTATTACATTTTTTATAGTAATTATAATGTTAATTTTAATAGTAATCCTTGGAGGGTTTGGTCTTTATGTATATTTATCAATAAATGGACAGGAAACAATTGTCACAGAAATAATAACTACTGGTCAAGATTATATTTCAAGATATACAGATAATGAACAAAGCGAGCAAACAAGTAGCAATTTTTCATTAAATGATTTAAATATATTTTCTTCAAAACAAACTCCAGAAGAAAAGCAAGAAGAAGTACAACAATTAATACAAAGTAGTTCAAAAAATTTATATTATTATGAGCAATTAAATAACTACTCAAAGATAATATATAAAACAATTGATCAAAATATTGAACAAATGAAAACAGGAAATTATAAAGTAGTATTAGGGGATTATTTTAATGATTTATTAGATCAAGAAGATGGATGGAATTTATTAGGAGATTATTATCAAGCAGCAGTATCTACATATTTATACGATAATCCGGAAGTATTTTATTTAAATCCAGCCAAAATGTTTTTAAATATACAAACAACAACTACTACTTCTAAGTTTTTATCAGCAATGGGAAAAAGCAATGTAAAATATGAACTTGAAATTACATGTGGAAATAATGATAATTATTATGCAGATGATATTTATTCAAAAGAACAAATAGAAACTTTAGAAAAAGAAATTGAGCAAGAAGTAAACACAATTTTAGCAAAAGTAACAGGAAAATCTGATTATCAAAAAATATCAATAATACATGATTATTTAGTAGATAATTTAAGTTATGATCAAGAGATAAATAAACCCTTTATATACAATATATATGGAGCATTAGTAAACAAAAAATGTGTGTGTGAAGGATATGCTAAAGCGTACAAATATTTATTAGATAAATGTGGAATAGAAAGTATAATAGTAATAGGAATAGGACAAAATTCATCTGGTCAAACTGAAAATCATGCATGGAACTATGTTAAACTTAACAATAGTTGGTATGCTGTTGATGTTACATGGGACGATCCAGTTATTATTGGAAGAGGAAAAGTTGATAGCAAACTAAAAAATAAATACTTTTTAGTTGGAAGTTCTGAAATTAACAAAGACCACACTGCTTCAAACAACTTACTTATAGATAACGGGCAAGAGTATTATTTGCCAGTTCTTGAACAAAAAAATTATTCACTATAAAATATGAAAAACAAAACTTTTTTATTAATTGAGGGCAAAAGTTATAAGCCGGAGGAAAGGAACAATTAAACCATGAAAAGCAAAGTAGAAGACGAAATAGAAAATAAATTAGAATACATAGGATTAGATTTAGACAATGTACCAGAAACACTAAAATTATTTGATGATATAAAATTTAGCCCTAAGAAAAAATTTGAAGAAAATAAATATAGGCAATATAGATATGTACCAATAAAAGACATTGAAATACTATTATCTCCTACAAACAGAATGGATTCAATAGAAGAAAAATATTCAAAAGCAAGTTCAGTGTATAATTATTTAGTTCCGGATACGGAAGAAAATTTAATTAGACATGCAACTTTTTTAAAAATGTTAAAAAAAGTAAACATACAAGATATAGAAAAAATCGAAGAAGAACAAAAAGAATTAAATGCAAAGGTTCCTTTTAAAGTAAAGTATCCAGGAAATTATTTATGGCAAATATATTATTCAGAAAATACAGGAAAATACTTTATGCTAGTTCCGACAGAAGACTCTGATTATTCAACATTTTTCTTTTTACTAAAAAAGCAAATTGAAAAAAAGAGAGCTGGAAAAATATTTGTTCCAATAAGTTATATTGATTACACAAGAGGAATATTTACAGATGAAGAAATAAAAGACATGGAAAATTACTTATGGCTACTTACAAAAGACTGGCCAAGTATATATGAGGTGCATAGCAAAACAGAAAGTATTACATTTGAATTAATAGGAGAAACTGGAGTTTATGATAATATAAAAACTCCATATAAAGTAATATTAAAGAATAAAGAAGAAGCAAATAAATTTTATAAATTACTTAAATTTTTATTTATACTTCAAACAGAATTGCCACATTATTATAAATTTTCAACAAATATTAATAACAGTGGTGAACTTGAATTTTACTATGAAAATCAAATTATAACATATGATATTTTAATAGAATTTATTAATCAAGAATATCAAAAACTATTAGAAAATGAAGACAAAAAAGAACAAGAAAAAAATGAGCTAAAAGAAAAATTACAAAAATTACAAGCAGAAGAATTACAAATTGAAGCAGATTATATTGAAAAAGAAAAGCAAATTTCAACATATTTGGAATGCAAAAAAACATTTTTCGGTAAAGTAAAATATTTTTTCAAATATAGTAAAAAAAGCAAAAAAACAAAAAACAAGACACCAGAAAAATTAGAACAGAATATAGAAGAAAAAGTTAAAATTGAAGAAAAAGAAGAAAAGTCAAGTAAAATACAAAATTACACATTAGAAGAATTAGTCTATGAGTATAGAGAATATTCAATTATAGAAAACGAATGCAAGAACCTAATTATGGACATAAATGCCATAAAATTAAAAATCAAAAATATAAGCAAAAAAGTACAAAATGCAACGAAATTTATTGAAGAAATAGACAAGCACAAAAGAAGTATTTTTGAATTTTGGAGATATAGCAATAAAGATGAATTAAAAGAACTACCAGAAGGAGAAGAAGAACCTTTAAATGTAAAAACTCAAATAAAAAAATACTTTGATTTTGAAGAAAATTTTGAAAGTTTTGGAAAAGAAATGGACAAAATTCAAAGAAAAGTTTTAACCAAAGAAGAATTAGACAGCATATTTGTCTCAACAACATATGTTTTGACTGCAATAAATGCACTTCTTGCAGCCAAAGAAACAACTAAAAAAGATACAGAAACAAGTCTAAAAAAATTAAAAGAAGAATTAAGTAAGTTAGAGCAAGAAAGAGAAGAGTTTAATATATTTGGAAATCTATTAGACGACAAAAAAAATAACAAAACAATTGCAAATAAAAAACATAGGGAACAGCCAAAAGATATTTTTGAAATATTAGAAATTGATAAAAATACAAAAATTACTGAATATAAATTTAAGCTTGATGTAATTATAAAAAATATAAAAGAGGCAATAGAAAAAATTACATTAAATCAAGATATAATTGCATATAAAACTTGTTTAGGAGAAACAATTGACAATAACAGTTTAAATGAATTTAATTTAAATATTGAAGATGAAATCAAGCAAGCTTTAAAACAAAATGAAAACAAGATAAACTTATATAAATTAAATATTCCCAAAGAACAAAATGCAATTGCTTGTACAAATAGTGTGTTTTATGATAATCAAAATAAAACATTACCTGTTGGAATGGATTTAAGCACAAAAGTTTTAGTTTATGATACTAAAATTTCTGATAAATTTCCTAAAAAACCTAGCAAAATATTTAAAGTTGCTTGTTATGAAGATGAAAAAAATGAATTATCAAAAATTAAAATAAAAACTATAAATTTATATGAAAATTAAAATTATGAAATTATTTAAAACTTATTTAAATTAGTGTTAACAGTATGAAGTTAATAAATGTAAAGAAAGGAAAACGTAAATGAGTGAATTTAAATCTGGTTTTGTAGCATTGATTGGAAGAACCAATGTAGGAAAATCAACATTAGTAAATATGTTAGTTGGAGAAAAAGTTGCAGCAACTGCAAACAAAGTTCAAACAACTAGAACTGCAATAAAAGGAATCGTAAATACCGAAAATTCTCAAATAATTTTTATAGACACACCAGGTATACACAAACCAAAAACAAAATTAAATGAAGTTATGGTTGAAACATCATTTGGAATTATGCAAGATATAGATATAGTTTTATTTATGATAGAAGCTACAAGTGACGAAATTGGCAGAGGAGATAGACGTATTTTAGATAAGATAAAGGAAAGTGGAAAAAAAGCTATTTTGATAATTAACAAAATTGATTTGATTAAAAGAGAAAAACTCTTAAAATTGATTGAGTTATATAGCAAAGAATATCCATTTGAAGCGGTTATACCAATTTCTTCCTTGAAAGAAAAATACAAAAATACAATTTTAGAAGAAATTGAAAAGCACCTAAAACCAGGTCCTGCATATTATGATGTAGAAGAATATACAGACCAAACAATGAGACAATTAGCGGAAGAAACAATTAGAGAAAAAGCACTAATTTTATTACAAGATGAAGTACCACATGGAATTTTAGTTGAAGTTACAAAAATGAATTTAAGAGAAAATAAAAATGGGCAAGAAATTTATGATGTAGAAGCAACAATTTTCTGCTTAAGAAATTCTCACAAAGGAATTATTATTGGAAAAAATGGAGAAATGCTTAAAAGAATTGGAAGTATGGCAAGAAGCGAAATGGAAAGAATTTTTGGAACAAAAGTAAATTTAAAGACATGGGTTAAAGTTAAACCAGATTGGCAAGAAGAAGATTCAATTGTAAAAAAATTTAAATTAAATTAAATTAAATTATA
>JAFTFU010000145.1 GCA_017458285.1 Clostridia bacterium
ACCAACCTTTCTAAAACCTATTAAAATTAATCCTGACGTTAAATAGACACATTTCATAATCATGTCCATTGTTATTTTGTTTGATACCATATCTGCAATTATTGGTAATATGATAATTATAAATATTATTACTATTGCTTTTATTAACTTTTTCATATAAAAAATACCTACCTTTCAAATATCTTCAACAGACCACTTGAAAAGTAGGTATTCTATATGCTATAATAAATATAGAATTACTTTTCAAGTAGTTCGTATCGCTACTTAATACTGAATGTTTACCAGACGCTACAGTATTAAGTAGTTTTTATTTTTGTTTTTTAATCGTTATTTCTTGTTTTTCCTCATCGTATATGGCTACGACTTCTCTGTTATTTTGTGTTATTCCCATTTGCTTAATCCATGTTATCGGAAGTGATACTTTCGTATTTGTTGAACCGCTTCCACTTTTGTTAAATATAATATTCAATTTCCTCTCCTCCATATATTATATTCTCCTCTCCTTGACAAAATCGTTATATATGATATATAATAACTTTATCAAGGAGAGGAAGAGGGGATTTATAATCCCTCTACTCTAATCCTTGTAGGATTAATTTGACTTGCTCTCTGTTGTGAGCTTGTCTTCGCTCTTGTTCGGTTTGGTCGCTGGCAAGAGCTTTTTTAATTAATCTTAGAAGTTTTAGCATGTCTATCACCTCCTTCGATGGTTATATATTATCATAATGACGTTACCTTGTCAATACTTTTTTAAACTTTTTTAATTATTTTTTTTGCAATCCTTGAAAGTGTTGGTATTAGTGTAATTTGCTTTATATCGCTTTTAGTGTTATACTCTCCTTATCTTAATAGAAAGGAGGTATTCTTATGGAAAATGTTAGAAGAATCTTTGTTAATATTGCATTGGAAGGTTGGGTTGAATTGAATAACAATGACTTTATTAACAATGAAAAACCTTTTGTTTGGATACAAAAAAATAATATTGAGGATTATTCTTTTATATGCGTTCATTATCAAGGAATTGCTCATAAAGTTCATGTATCACAATTTCAATTCATGCATTAAATTATTTCTTAAGGTTCCTAACTGCGAATTAGGGACCTTTTTATATTCAACATCCCTGTATGTAATATCAACCTCATTTTTTATTTTGTTCCATTCTTCTAAAGATAAATTTTCCAATATATTTAATAATAAATCAATCTTTTCTTCATTCATAATTTTTCCTCCTAAAAAAATATTTACTGCATTTCGTCTGATAAACTTATTCAATTTTCAATGTACGGTATTGCATTTTCTATAAAATTATGTTAATATAAATTTATAGATATATTATTTATGTATTTATTGAACTAGTTAGTTGTTGCAATTTTTTTTAACTAGTTCATTTTTTATGTTTAAATTGTAGTTTAAAATTTCAATGTTATTTTCTAAATCTTGCATTTTGCTTTTGTTTTCATCAGATAGTTGTAAAAGATATTTAATCATTTTGTTTCTTTCTTCCACTTTTCTTTTTTCCTCATTTAAATCATCTTGTAAATTGTTTATTGTGTTTTTTAATGTATTTGATACTAATTTATCTATGATTCTAAACATTTCTATTTCTCCTTTCATTTTTGTAAAATATAATTGAAAATTACATTTTCCACAAATTTTCTGGCTTCATCTGTGCCTACTTTATTATCTTTTTTGTATTTTTTTTACAATTCCTTCTTTTGAGTAACCAAAATTAAATAGTTTAATAACATCATAATTTGTAAGACATTTTCCTGTAATTTTTAGCTCAAAGCCATTGCTGATTACTTCCATATTTTCTCCTAATATATAGTATTTTGTAAGAATCCAAAGCACAGTATTGCTACACTCATTACATCAAATAATATAAATGCTGTGACTTGTCCTAATATATTAAATATCTTTTCTTTTTTCATTTGTTTCACTTCCTTTCATTTGATTTTTATATAAATTTGCTATATAATCTACCTAAATTTATTTTAGAAAGTAGGTGGATTATATGAATAGGCACTTTGTATCCTCTTCTGATATTCGTTCTGTCGGCTGGCAAAACAATACTCTTGAAATTGAATTTAATCGTGGTGGGATTTATCAATATCACGGAGTACCTCAACAAAGATACTTTTCCTTAATATCTGCTGGCTCTTGTGGTAAATATTTTCATTCTTTTATTAAGCCATTTTATCCATGCGTAAAAATCAGTTAATTGGTATGACTATTTCATCTGATACAACCTTTATACTATCTTCACTTATTATTATTGTTGTATGAGGGTTGTAATTCTTTTTTAAAAAATCAATTATAGGTTCTGAAATTTTTACTAATTCTTCGATTTTCATCTTTCTAGCTCCTTTCAGTTATCTGTAAATCTGTGCTAATATTTCATCTGCCATTGGTAAATTTACTCTTATTGTTCTTTCTCCAAATCTTCTGACAGCTCTTTGCATTTCTGGTAACTTCACAAGTTCATACGCTTTTGTCTTCTTTAAGTCAAATTCTTCTGCAAACTTATTCATATTTACCCAATTTGCTTTTTGTTTCTCACTTAATTTTGTCCAAGCCATTTTTTCACTTCCTTCTAAAAAACTTATTCAATGTTTTTTAATTTATTTTTATATACTAATTTTTTTGTCCATCATGTTGTACTTAGTCTTGAAAAAAAATTTCTGTTACTTTTCTGTTTAATGCATTTGATATTTTTTCTAAAGTCACGTTAGTTATTACGTCTGTCTTTCCGGTTTCAAGTTCTGAAATAGTAGTTCTTGAAACGCCTGATTTTTTTGACAATTCTTCTTGCGACATACCTAATTCTTCTCTTGTTTCTTTTATTTTATTTTTCATTCTTGCACCTCCTTTTGTTCAACTTGTTGTACATATATTATCACTATGTTTAATTTTTGTCAAGTATGTTGTACGTTTTTTTAAAAAATTTTTTTGACTTTTTGTTCATCTTGTTGTACAATATTGTTATAACGATATTGGAGGATTTAAAAAAATGATTTTGGGTGATTTAATAAAGGAATATAGAACAAATAACAATTTATCATTAAGAGATTTTGCTCAAAAGTGTGGTCTTAGTCATAGTTACATTTCAGCTCTTGAAAAAAATATAGACCCTAGAACAGGCAAACCTATTGCTCCTACTTTAGATACAATTAAATATATTTCTAAAGGAATGAATTTATCTATTGAAGAAATATTAAAAATTTTAGATGATGAGCAAGAATTTAAAATGAATGAAGAAGCTCCAACTTCTAATACGACTCAAGCTGTTGTATTAGTTTATGGAACTATACCTGCTGGTATTCCTATAGAATGCATTGAAGATATAATAGATACAGAGGAAATATCTGCCGACATGTTAAGAGGCAACAAACAATACTTTGGGTTAAAAATAAAAGGTAATTCAATGTATCCAGACTATCATGACGGAGATACAATTATTCTTGAAAAAGTTGAAGATTGCGAAAGCGGTCAAGATTGTGTTGTTATGGTCAACGGATATGAGGGAACTTTTAAAAAAGTTGTAAAAGACGAACAAAATCAAACTATTAGATTACAACCAATTAATACATCATTAGGTATTGATGGAAAACCTTTATTTGAAGCTATCACTTATACTAAAGAACAAATAAATAGACTACCTGTTAGAATAATGGGTAAAGTAGTAGAATTAAGAAGAAAAATATAAAAAATAGATAATGTATCCCTCGCCAAAGTTTTACATTATCTATATCATCTACTTGTTTAAGCAGTTTTATTTATTATATACCAATAGAACTCTTTAAGCAAGTACCGAATTTTTGTTTAAGGAGGTATTTATGGCAAAATATAAAGACATGACATATACCATTAGAAAAGATGGTAGATTAATGAGAAGAGTTAGCGTAAATGGAAAACTTTTATCTATTTACTCAAATGATTTAAATGATTTATATAAACAATTTTTAGAGCTAAGATATTCCGATTTAAAAGGGTCTTATGTCCAATCATATAATTTCAAAGCTTATTCAGAAAAATGGCTTAAATTTAATTCTAGCGGCAAATCCGAAGCAACAATTAAAGAGTATAAATATATTATTAATAAATATCTTATTCCCTACTTTGGATATATGAATTTAACTAAAATAAAAAGAATGGACATCCAAACATTGCAGACAGATTTATTAAATGAAAATCATATTGAATTAGCTCATAAGTGCATCAGGTTTATGAAAACAATTTGTAATGATGCTATTGCAGACAACTATCTTATAAAAAACCCTTGTTTAGGAATTAAAGAGCCCAAAATTATTCATAAAGAAAAAGAAATTTTAACAAAAGAGCAGGACAAATTGCTTCTAAAGTCAAAGCATAAATATGCATCTTTTTTTAGAATTTTACGATATACTGGTATGAGAAGAGAAGAAATTACTGCCTTAACTCCTGATGACATTGATTTAAAAAACAAAACTATATCAATAAATAAAGCTGTTAGTTTTGCATCTAATCAACCGAAATTAAAAGAAACCAAAAATAAAAAATCAAGGGTTATCCCTATTCTAAATCTAATATATAATGATGTAGCATCAATTGTAAAACACTGTGAAGAAAACAATATAAAGTATCTTTTTACTAAACAAACAGATATTAATTCTATGCTTACTCAAGAAGCTATTAGGTGCATGACTAATTCTTTCTGTAATGATGTTGGTTTTAAGTTTACTCCTCATCAATTGAGACATTCATATTGCATCATGTTATATTATTCTGGAATAAAGATTAAAGAAACTCAATCTCTAATGGGACATTCTTCTGCTAAAATGGTGTATGATTTATACGCACATTTAGACCAACAAAGGGAAAATATTACAAATACAATCAATAATTACTTATCTAAGAAGAAAGCAATTAAAGGTGTGTCAAAAAGTGTGTCAACATATAGGATATCAAAACGTAACTCAATCATATCAAAGGGTATGTAATAAATCCTTGATTGTCTCCAAAACCGCCTGTGAGGGTTCGAATCCTTCTACCCCTGCCATACTAAAAAACCTTGATTTCAATAGATTTCAAGGTTTTATTTTTTAAAATTTCATTCTGCTTTTTGTTCGTTTTTTCCGTCTTTTTCAGTGAAAGGTGTGTCAAAAAGTGTGTCAAAATTAGACCTTTTTTAAATCCCATTCCTTATGAAAATCTCGTCCAATATGTTGGAAAAATGTTATTTTCTTTTATGAAGTTGGTTTTCCTTGAAATATCAACGAAATTTCGACGCATGAGGTTCGTTTTTAAGGCGTTTTTATTTTTGAGTAATATAGTTTTATTCCTTGATTTTACTGTGTTTTCGGGATTTTCGCATAAAAAAAGAAGCAGACTAAATTTTACTTTAATCTGCTTTAGTCAAAGAAAGTTTAGGTGGGTTGATACTCCCACATCTCCTACATCTTTCGATGGGCTACGGCTACCAGTTCCGTCCTCAGAAACTTTCTAAGACCTTGGAAGAAGCACCTGCGTAATGCAAGTGCTTTTTTTGATTAACATAGGATTTGGTAGGTGTGCCCTTTCCTACATTTCTTTTGACCTATTTCTAGGTGCGTGGAAGCACTATCTCCACTTCAAATACTATGTTCTTCTCTTATTGTATTTAAATTATA
>JAFTFU010000017.1 GCA_017458285.1 Clostridia bacterium
AAAATTAATAAAAATTTAAGGAAAAAATTAAGAGTTTTTTAATATTTTTGATATATAATTAAATTGTTGGAGGGAATACGATGAAAGAAATAATTTTAAAAACTAACAATTTAACCAAAAAGTATAAAAAATTCACAGCATTACAAAATGCAAACATAACCATAAATAAAGGAGATATTTATGGACTAATAGGAAGAAACGGTGCAGGAAAAACTACACTTATGAAAATAATATCAACACTTACAAATAAGACAAGCGGAGAATATTATTTATTCAATCAAGACGAAAAAAGCATGAAAGAATCAAAAGGAAGAATAGGTTGCTTGATAGAAAATCCAGCATTTTTTGAAAATTTAACAGCATATCAAAACCTAAAATACTATTGCATTCAAAAAGGAATTGTAGACCATAGCAAAATCGACAAAGTATTAGAACTAGTACAATTACAAACAAGCAAAGACAAAAAATTCAAAACATTTTCACTAGGAATGAAACAAAGATTAGGAATTGCGTACGCTATACTAGACAATCCAGACTTTATAATTTTAGACGAACCAATAAATGGACTAGACCCAATTGGAATTAGTGAACTTAGAGAAACATTGCTAAGATTAAATCAAGAACAAAATATCACAATGCTAATATCAAGTCATATCTTATCAGAATTATATATGATAGCAAACAGATTTTGTTTTATTGAAAAAGGAAAAGTAATAAAAGAACTTACAAAAGAAGAATTAGATTTAGAATGCAGTAAAACAATTGTAATAAAAACAAATCAAGTAAAAGAAGCATGTCTTGTGTTAGAAAAAGAATTAAATACTACAAATTACAAAGTAATCGACAAACAAGAAATTAGATTATATGATTATTTAGATAACTCCAGCAAAGTTAATAAAGTATTAAATCAAAAAGAAATTGACGTAATAAATATATACGAAACGGGAATATCTTTAGAAGAATACTACAAAACTATTGTGAAGGAGGCAGAATCATGTTAAATATAATTAAATCAGATTTTTATAGAATGTTTAAAGGCGTAGGAATATATGTAATATTTATTGTAATAATTGGAATTTCTCTACTTAGCATTTATGAAGTAGGAGCGGGAACAATTGGAATGCAATTGGAATATTATGAAGAAAATGCTCCAGACTATAATAAGGATGAAATGGTAACTGATAGCAAAAGTATTGAAAAAATAAATGAAGAAGCAAAAAAGCTAGCAGAATATGAGCAAGAAACTGAAAATGATGAAGAAATGGAAGCGATAGAAGATGCTGAAAAAGAAACTAAAAAAGATGATGAACCAATAAATTTAAGATTAACATTAAAAGAATATAGAAAAGAAATGCTAGAATCAGAAGGCTTTGCTTTAGATAAAGAAATTATAGGAGCAAATGCAAATTTATATTATTGCCTAATTCCTATTATAGTTATAGGAGTGTGCGCAGATTTCACAAAAGGTTCTGTAAAAAATTCACTTACAGGAGGAATATCAAGAAAAAAATACTATTTTTCAAAATTATTATTTTGCATAGTAACATCTATGATAATAATATTTTTTAACACATATTTTACATATATTGCAAATTTAATAATAAATGGAAAAAAATTCTCATCTAGCTTAATGGAGGTTACAAAATTAACTATATATCAACTTCCATTAATATTTGGAATAATTAGCATTTTAGTATGTTTTGCATTTATAGGACGTAAAACAGCAACATTTAACACAATATCAATTCCATTAATAATCGTAGTGCAATATATTATAATGGGAATTGTTGGAATAGCTGCAAGAAGTAAACTAAATTGGACTTGGATTTATAAATATGAACTACAATGTGCACTAGCAAATCTTGCAAAAAATCCAGCAAATGAATATATAATAAAATGTTCATTACTTGGAATTGGATATATTATTGTTTCAACATTAATAGGATATTATACATTTAAAAAAGCAGAAATAAAGTAAAAATTAAACGTAAAATAAATTATAAAAAATTAAGGTGGTGATTAAATGAATATATTAGTTATAGTATTGATAATTATTATATGTATTTTAATTACATACCTTTTTTTGATGAATAAAGAAATAAAAAGAATCAATACCAATTTTGAAAAAATTCTAAAAATAGATACAAATCAAGAACTACACTCAGAATTTACAAATAAAGAATTAAACATATTGCTCATAAAAATAAATAATTTAATGAATTATATAAGAGAAAAAGAAAGTGAATTGGCACGTAAAAATAATTCCTTAAGAAATGAAATTACAAATATTACACATGATTTAAGAACTCCACTAACTTCTGCTATTGGATATATAGAATTGATTTTGAAGTCTAACTTATCAAAAGAAGAAACAGAAAAAGAATTAAAAATTGTTGAAAGCAGGCTTTTGAGATTAGAAGAACTTATAAATTCTTTTTTTGATTTTTCAATTACAACAAAAAGCAATAGAAAAATAGAATTTTCAAAAGTAAATTTAATAAAAGTAATTGAGGAATGTATTTCTCATTATTTTGATGATTTTTCAAAAAATAATAGAAAAATTATTTTTGAAAATGATGCAAATCAATGTATTATAAATTCCAATATTGATATACTTACAAGGGTTATTGACAATCTTATAAGTAATGCATTTAAACATTCTGAGAAAGATTTAAAAATAAAATTATCAAATAAAGATAAAATAGAGTTGTCATTCGAAAACGAAGTTATTAATCATAATATAGATGTTAGCCACATTTTTGACGAGTTTTATACTCAAGACATATCAAGAACTAAAGGCAATACAGGACTTGGACTTGCGATTGCTAAGAATTTTACAGAAATACTTGGAGGAAAAATTACTGCTAAAACTATAAAAAACAAATTTAAAATAGTAATTCAATTTTCTAAATAAATTAAGAATAATGTAAAGAAACATTTTCCACCATTTTAGCCACAAGCTGCTAAATTGAGACAAAATCATAAATAAAGTATAATAAAACTTGAAAAAACAAAATACTTTAGGTATAATAACAAG
>JAFTFU010000146.1 GCA_017458285.1 Clostridia bacterium
ACCTGAACCTGAACCTGAACCTGAACCTGAGCCTGAATTTGTGTGTGACTGAAACATAGCAGACAAATTATTAAGCATTTCAGGAGAAACGTTATTTAGCATGCTACTCAAATCATTCTGATTTAAATTATTTCCACCTTGTAAATTATTAATCATATTTTGTATATCAGGCGGAATATTGCCACTATCCACCATATTTTTCACAGCATTAAAAGCATCATTAAAATTATCAGCCATAAGTTTACCTCCAACTTATTATATTTTATGGTATATATTTTATTAATATGATATTCAAAAAATAAAAATTGGTTACAGCCTTATTCCGTAAGAAAAAGCAAGAAAAGTCAACATAAAGGGACAAAATGTAACAAAAATGTAATAAATTCTTAAAACAATTGTAATAAAAGAAAATCAAAATCTGCAAAATATTTTTCCGTAAGGCTTTAAAAAAGATTTTTCTAAAAAACAGGAAAAACCTTGAAAAACAAGCAAAACCACCAATTGACTTCCAAAAGAAAAAATGTTAATAATATTTTAGTGGTAAAAAAGGATACAAAGGAGGAAAAGGAAATATGTCAGCAAACATAAAAGAAGTACCTGAAAAAATTATTGCAGGGTTATTGGTTATAGTACTAACAATAACCAACTTTTTGCTGGTAACTGAGCACATCGTACAAGCAGTAGCAAATGGAGCAAATGCTGCAAACGAAGTACAAGAAACAAACATAATAAACAGCCCAAAAGCAGAAATAAGCATACGCAATAATGTAGAAAAATTTCTAAAAATAAGTGATGAAGAAGGAGTTATTTTACAAGTAGCGGTAACAGTAGATGTTGGAGCAAAAGAAGACGAAATATTATCTGACAGTGAATTAAAAATTAAAATACCTGAAATAGATGGTAAAATGCCTAAAAAATGTACGATAATCTCAGAAGAAAACGGATACAAAGACACAACTTCTTTTGAAAATGGAGTGCTAACAATAGTTCCAGAAAAAGACGAAAAGAAAATAACTTATAAATTAGTATATATCTTCGATGCAAGCATCTGGAATGACGAAACACCAGAAAAAAGCATAGAATGGCTAACTGCATACATAGTAAATGTAAATGGAGAAAAAGCAGCAGAACAAAACAAAGAAGAAGTAACATTATCGCCTAAAGGTGCAATCACAAGTGTAGATATAAGTATGGAAGATACATATAAAGGAATAATGTTAAAAAATACAGGAGATGTAGAAACTATTTACAAAGAAAATTGGCAAATAGAAGCTTCATACTTAAAAGAAGAAAATGGCAAAACATCAAAATTAAACATTGACGTAAACTCTGAAAATCCTTTTTATAATGAGAATAATGAACAATTAGCAACATCATATTATGTAAGCGGAAAAATAGATAAAAATATAGAAAAAGTATTAGGAGAAAAATATTTAGAAAACATAAAAATAACAGCAATTGACGAAAACGGAAATGAGCAAGAAATAGTATTAGAAGATACAGACAAAGAAAGTCAATATATCCAATATAGTTATCCAGAAAAAACAGTAAAAATCAATTTAAGTATAAATGGAATAATTGATAACGAAAGAGTAATTAAAATAGAACACGTAAAAAAACTTGTAACAAACAATGAAAGCTTAGATATCAAAAATCTAAATAGCTTAACACAAGAAGTTACAGTAAAAACAACAAATGAACAAAAAAGCGATAACACAGAAAATACAGCTGAAGGCGTAGAATACAAACAAGTAGGAATAATGAAATTACAAAATCCAAAAGCACAAGCTAAACTAGAAGTAAATGAAAACAATGAATATTTAACAGCTATAGATAATGGAAATCAAAACATAAAATTTGTATTTACATTATTATCAGAAGATATAGCAAGCCAATTACTATTTGAAGAACCAATATTCAATGTAAAACTTCCAGAGGGAATAACAGTAAATGGAGATATTAAAGCAGAAATAATCCCACAAACAGGAACATTACAAGTTGAAAGCGCAAGTATAGAAAATGGAGAAATTGTAATAAGATTAAGTGGAAAGCAAACTGAATTTGTAACAAATGGAGCAAATCCACAAATTGCCGTACAAGTTCCAATAAATGTTGAAAAAGCAGAACCAAATAAAACAATAGAATGGGAATGGGGCTACACAACAGCTTCAAATGAAAACAATTATGAAGTTGGAAACTTACCTGCATCTGTAGAATTAGTAACATCAAATGAAGCACTATTTACAGCAATGAATGTTGCAGTACAAGATGTTGGAGAAAGCACAACATATTCTGATTTAGATAATACATCAGAATTACCAATTGAAACATTAGGAACTTCAAAAGTTGCAAAAATAAGTGCAGACGTTATAAATAACAACGAAATAAGTTTAGAAGATGTAAATGTAACATATGAAGCTACATACACAAACAACAAAGGGGAAACCCAAACATTACTAAATGAAACAGAACAACTTTCTGTTGAAAATAATAGTAAAGTAACAACAGCTGAAAAAGAAATAGAATTACCAGAAACACTTTCTTACAACGAAAGTGTAGACATCACAGCTACAACAACATATCCAGGTTCAAGCCTTATGAAAGTAACTACAACTTCTCTTAAAACTACAACTATTCAAGGTTTAGAAAATGCTGAGATAATAGACAATAAACTTTCAGTTTCAACAGTTGCAAGATTAGGTGACGGAACTGTGCTAAATGAAAACGATGAAGTTTTCGATGGCGAGATTGTTGAGTATACTACAACTATTACTAATTTGACTAATGAGACAATAAACGATTTGAAAGTTGATGTTACTCATACTAATGGAAATATTTATGATTTGAAAGCAGAAGAAGTAACAAATGGTCCTGTTTATGGAGATGCAACTGCAATTGAGCATAGATATGATGAACTAGACACAAATAAAAAGACATTTACTTTTGATACAAACGAAACAACAAGTATTGCTCCAAATGGAAAAATTGAAATTGTATACAGAGCAGTTGTAAATAAAGAAAATGGAACTACAACATATGGAACATATAACATTCAAGCTACAGGAATAGATGGAGAGCAATCTAATACAACAACTAATATTGTAAAAGAGGCAAAGATTAAAACCAGTTTAAGATTAAAAGAATATGAGGAAAATACAGAGCAATATTCAAATGCAGATTATCCTATGAATTTAAGAATTCAAAATTTAACTAATGAAAAATTGCAAAATATAAAAGTTACTGTTAATTTAAAGAATCTTGAATGGATTGCTACAGATAGTTACTTAACATTTGCACTTAATGGCGTGTTAGATACAAGTGAAGTTGTTTATAATAAAGATCAAGATTATATTGAATTTACAATTAATGAGCTTCCAGCAAATTATGATAATATAATAAGATTTATACCTTTTGTTAAACGAATGGAATTAAGTAAATCAGAAGATTATGCAGAGCTATATGCAACGTTAACTTTAAATAATGAAACATATATTTCAAATCAATTTAAACGAAAAGTAAAACAAAGTGAAACAAAAATTACATTAACTCAAACTTCAAATATTAAAGAAAATAAACTATTACAAAATGGCGATAAAATAATATTTGAGACAAATATTACTAATGAAGGAGCTATTAAGGCAAATGGTATAACAGTAATAGACAATTTTGAAGCAGGTTTTGGAGTAGAAAATGTAACTCTTAATGGGGAAATTCAAACAGGAGATTACAGCAATGGTACTGTGGTATTAGCAACGAGCTTAGAACCTAATGAAAGTGCCAAAATTACAATTGAGGTTGTTGCCAATACAGATGATATGATAAAGAAACAAGTATCAAATGTAATTGCAGCTAGTTATTATGGACAAGGTTATGAATCAAATGAGTTAACTTTTAATGCAAATGTATACACGGCAGAAGATATAGCAAGAGAATTAGGTTTGATTGTCAACAGTTCAAGTGACCAAAACAACACATCTAATCAAGGTGGTATAGGTGGTTCAGACGGAACAACTACACAAGAAGGAAATACAAGCGCAAAAACATATTCAATTGAAGGAACCGTTTGGCAAGATGTAAACGAAGACGGACAAATCGGAAATGAAAGTAAGCTTTCTGGAATAACAGTAAAATTAATAGATGTAAATAATCAAAACTCATTTGTAAAAGATACAAATGGAAATGACCTATCAGTAACAACAGATGAGAATGGTAATTATCAATTCTCAAATATACCAACAGGAAATTACAATGTAATATTCGTATATGATACAAACAAATATGAATTAGCTAATAATTCTACAGCAAAAGATTATATTTTATCAGAAACAAAAGTTGCAATTTCTAATACAATTAATTTAACAGGAAATGTTTCAAACATAAACTTAGGATTAATTGGAATAAAAGAATTTGATTTAAAACTTGATAAATATATAACAAAATTAACAACACAAACATCAAAAGAAACAAAATCTACAGAATATGTAGATAAACAAATAGCAAGAGCAGAAATATCAAGCAAATATTTATCTGGAGCAAGTGTAATAGTTGAATATACATTAAGAGTAACAAACAGCGGAGAACTTGCAGGATATGCAACAAAAATACAAGATAACTTACCAAAAGATATGAAGTTTACTTCAGAGTTAAACAAAGACTGGTACATGGATACAGACGGTAATTTATATAATACAACTTTAGCAAGTACAGTAATTAACCCTGGAGAAAGCAAAGATGTTAAATTAATACTTATAAAAACTATGACAAAAGATAATACAGGAACAACTACAAACACAGCTAAAATTGCAACAACATCAAATTTAAAAGGTGCACAAGAAGTAAATTTAAGTAACAATGAAAGTAAAGCAAATTTACTAGTTAACCCTGCAACAGGTAAAGTAATTACTTATGTATTAATGGTAGTAAATAGTATATTTATTGTATTATTAGGAGTGTATATAATAAAGAGAAAAATATTAGATTAGAGGAAAGGAGGAAACATGATAATAATGAATTCGAAAATAAGCAAAAAAGGATTAGTGTTATTTTTAGTTCTAATTTTACTATTAATAGGGAGTATTGCAACTGCGAGAATAGCAGCAAGTAATGTAAACAAGAAATATATTGAATCAAATGAGAAAAAAGATCAAGGAATACACGATTGGGGATATAATTCAAAATCTGGAGAATACAACAATTTTAGAAATTATAATGAAATAGGTAAACTTACTTCTGATATACTAAATAATCAAAATGGCTTTATAGGAGTTAGCGATCCCACAATATTTTTAGGAAAAGTATATAAATATGAAGGATGGAATGGGCTACAGGCTACTGAATATGCTAATGGTATGTGTGCTGCACATTATCAATCGAATACTCTTGGTGGGGATAATGTTTATTATATAGCAAATGTTATAGATATAAATACTGATCCTGATAATTTGGGAATTACAATTTATGGTGGCAAAAGAACCGAAAAAGAAGGAACTAGATTATATGTGACAGATGAAAAAAATGATGTTCCTAATTCAGCGGATGTTGGAAATGCAGTGGCAAGTGCAATATGGATTTCATTAAGTGACCCAAATTATCTACAATGTGATAAAGATGAAAATGGTAATGATATAAAATCTATGAGGACTTGTCATAAAATTGTTTCGTATGCATTAGAAAATTATATAACAACTATTGCGAGAGAGTTAGATGAAGAGTTTTTGAAAAAAAATAAATATGGATATAGAACAGAATATAGAAATAATACAGTAGTTAATTCGAATAATGTTGATATTAGAAAGTATTTGAATTCTGAATTTTCAAACTTTCATTTGGATACAGGTTGGAAAAATAATGGAGTTCCACAAGGCGTTAAGGATCAAATATATGCAGCAAAAACGGTGGCAACTACACATAAAGTAACTGTTGAATCAGCAAAAGTAAATAATAAAGAAATTGCAGATATAACATATAAAGGAGATTATGCATATATTGGACCTTTAAAAATAACAAGCGAAGGTGAAAAAACATTTAAATTAAAATCAATTACTGTCAATGGACAAAAAGCTTCATTAGTTAAAAAAGGTGCATTGGATACTGATATAACAAGCGGTTCAAGTGGTGGAGATAATTATTATGCTAAAATTAAAAACAAAACAATAACAACTGCAACAGTAAAAGTTACAACAGAATCTTCATCATCTGTTCCATATTATAAAGCAAGGATTTTAGTATGTATTGCACCTGCAAGTAATAAACAAAATCAAAATACTCTAATTTATGCAGCACAAAAATCAACTACTGGTTCAGATTCAGATGATAGCGTAACGATTGTAAGAAAAACAACAAAAGTACAATTACAAAAAACAGATTCTGCGGATAAAGCTTTAAGTCTATCAGGAATAAAATTTGAAATTTATAAAGGTGAAGTAAAATCAGAAAATAAAAAAGGAACTTTAGAAACAGGCAGTGACGGAAAAACAGGAGAAATTGAATTAGAAGCTGGAACATACACAGTAAAAGAAACTGTTAATAATGCATATGGTTATAAACAAAATAAAGATGTGACAACAACAATTAAGATAGAAGAGTCAGATATAAGCAAAAACATTGTTACAAAGAACATCAAAAACACCAAAGAATTAGGCAACCTACAAATAACAAAAATATCAGATGTAAAAGATAACGGAAAAGAGATAACGTTATCTGGTGCACAATTCAAAATAGGAACAGGAGTAGACGACAAATTTATACAATTAACAGACACTAATAAGAAGAAAATAGGAACGGTTCCAGGAAGTGCAACAATTTCAACAGATGGAAGTAATATAAAATATGTAGCCGAAAGCGAAGCTACAATCTTTAAAACTGACTCAAATGGTATTATAGAATTAAAGAACTTAGAAGTATATAGTGCAAAAAATATTAAATACAACTATCAAATAAAAGAAATAAACACAGGAAATAGCAATTATACAATATTAAATGAAACTACGAGTGCAAAATTGGACAATAATACAACAAAGAGTGTAACAATAAAAAATAAATTAAGCTATATTGACTTATCAGGAAAAGTATGGCTAGACGTACCACAAGGAAAAGCTTACACAGGAAATAATGAATATGACTCAAACGATAAGAAACTAAAAGACATAAAGGTAATATTGTATGATACAGTGAATAAAAAGAATATAGCTAACACAAAAACAGATGAAAATGGTAACTATAAATTTACAAGAGTATCAAGAGACAATTTAAAAAATTACAGTGTAGTATTTGAATATGACGGATTAAAATACACATCAGTAACACTTGCTAACAATATAAACGAAACAAACAAATCAAAAGCAAAAGAAGTATGGGGAGACAACGCAACAACTGAAAAAACAAGACAGTTTGTAAATAGTAAATATACAAATATACCTGATAATGGAAATGCAATAAAAACTGCAGCAGGCAATAACATAGTACAAGCAAGCACACAAGAAGCGGGAGATAAATTCAATCTAAGTAAAGCAACAATTGATGTAAAAGCTAAAGAAATCAAAAACATAGACTTAGGATTATTCACAAGAGAACAACCAGACATAAGCATAACAGACGACATAACAAGTTTAATAGTAAAAGTAAAAGATTCACAATACATATACAACTATGAACACATAGGAGATGCAAAGGAAGAAAGAGAAGCTAAAAATCAAACAGTAAACTTAACAGCAAAAGTAGCCAAAAAAGGAAAGCTATATGCATCAGATATAAAATCATTCCAAGATAGTGTTGCAAAAATGGAAGTATATGTAATATACGGAATTCAAATAAAAAATGAAAGCCAAACACTAAAAACAAACATAAAACAAGTAAATGAATTTTATGATATAGAAAAATTCGATTTAAGTTCAGGATATTCAATAGGAAGCAATGCAAACAATGGAAACTTAGAAGGTGCAAACAAATATAAAGTAACTGAAGTTGCAAATGCAAACGGCGAACCAAAATTGAATAAATTAGAAATAACATTCAATCAAGAATTAAAATTAGAACCGGGACAAAAAGAAATGATATATCTAAAATTCAAACTAAACGATGAAACAGTAAAAGGGGTATTAAATAAAGATGCTGCAATATACAATGTAGCAACAATAGCAAAATATGAATCAAATTATTTTGAAGGTGTTGATGAAAATGGCAAAAAAATAGAAACATATGAAGGTTCAGGAACATCAAGAAAAGACAAAATATATGCAGGACTAGATAAAGACTCAATACCAAACAACGAAGAGATTCAATTTGAAAAAGACGGACAAGGAAATAATAAACTTTATGATATGAACTTAAAAGCAACAACAGACCAAAGCAAAGGACATGCTGAAATAGATGCAGATAAGTTAAAAAGCAAAGGAAACTTTGGAATAGACTTATATGAAGATGACGCATTCTCAGCACCAACATTTGTATTATATGCAGAGTCAGTAAGAAAAATAGAAGGAACAGCATTTGAAGACAAATCAACTGTAAATAACGATAACGAAAGAAAAGGAAACGGAAAATTAGACAATAATGAAAACAAATTAAAAGACATAACAGTTGAATTATTAGAAGCGGAAAGTGGAAATGTTGCAAAATACTCAGATGGTATAACAGAAGTTAGAGCAAAACAGATAAAAACGGTAACTATACATTTGGAAAATACGACACATCTGATCCAAGCAATATAAAATACTTAGGTATACTTCCAGGCAAATACAAAATCAGATTTACATATACAGACGGAACAACAAAAATCGTAGAAAACAATAATGAGAAAAATGTAAGTCTACTAGAATACAAATCAACAATTATTACTGACGAAAATATCAAAACTGCTATGGAAAATAATACAAGAAATCAAAGATGGTATCTTGCAGAAAGCGTAAAAACTGGAGCAAACTCAATTGCAGCAGATGATTATCAAAAAGTAACTGAATTAAATAATTTAGAAATCAACAATGAATTATTAAATAACATGAATGGAAGAGAAATGCCAGCATACTCACCAATGTTAGAAATAGGTGTAGAATATGAAACTATAGATACTATGGATGTTGAAAAATACGAATATAACAATGGATTCACAATAAAAGAAGTACATACGTTTATTGATAAAATATCAAATATGGACTTCGGAATTGTAGAAAAACCACACGCCGTAGTACAAGCAATAAAACGTGTAGAAAATATAATATACCAAAATGCAAAAGGAAATACACTATTCTATGGAGACCCAACAAAAGATGCGAAAATACAATATGTAAAGACATACTATGTAAACGATGCAGATAAAAGTAACGGTAAAGTTGAAGCAGAAATAGATTCTGATTTAATACAAGGAGCTACATTAAATGTTATATATGCTTTAAAAATAAGAAACGAAAGTGAAACAGATTACAATACAAAAGATTACTATTATTATGGAACAAAAGGAACCGAAGCTCAAAAATCAAAAATTAATATTACAAAAGTAGCAGACTATATGACAAAAGATTTAGTATTTGATGAGCAATCAACAAACCAAAAAAATACAGGAGCATGGATAAAGAAAGATTTAGACAACAACTTTAAAAAGTTAATAGATACAAGTATAGTAAAAACAGATGGATATCAAATATTGATGTCAGAGACATATGGAGAAATAAAACAAAATGATACAGCAGAAAAATATCTATATGCAACAGTACGTACAAGCACATCAAGTAACACAGAGTTCATAAATGGTATGGAAATATTAGGATACAAAGGAGGAAAACGTATACAAAATACAACTCCAGGTAACTACAATCCAAACAATATAGTAAACACACAAAACGTAAATCCAGAAAAAGATTCATCATTTATGATAACTGTAATATCAGCACCAACAGGTAAAGATATAAATTATACACCATATATAGTAATTGCAATAGTAACATTAACAATGGTAGCTGTAGCAATTGTAATAATCAAAAGAAAAATAACAAAATAATGATAGAATAAAATTCTTAACAGAAACAGTATTTCTAAAAAACAAAGGGGCATGACAATTATAAAAATATTGTCAATGCTCCTTTAAACTAACAATAGAAGCTGTTACCCTTTAATTCCGTAAGAAAAATAAAAAAGTAAACATAAAAGTAAAAACCTGTAATATAATTGTAACATACTTGTAAAACAAATGTAACAAAACAAAAAACGACTGGAAAAGATTTTTCCGTAAGTAAATTGGAAAACAAAGTCGAAAAAGTCAAAAAACTTGAAAAATAAGCCGAATTTCAATTGACTTCTTATCTAAAAAATGGTAAAATTAATTTATAGGTTTAAAAGATAAAAAGGAGGAAAGGAAATATGTCAGTAAACATAAAACAAGCACCTAAAAAAATTATTGCTGGATTATTAGTTATAATGTTAACAATAACTAATTTTCTTTTGGTTGCTGAAGAAATAGCAGAAGCTGTTTCTATTGATCTTAATTCAACAAATGTCACAGAAACAGTACTTGGCAACAGCGAAAATACAAAGATTACAATCAGTAATAATGTTGAAAAATTTATAAAATTAAGAAACGAGAAAGGAGTTCTATTGCAAACTGCGTTAACAATAGATGTAGCAGCAGATGAAAATGCAACATTATCTGATGGACAAATATTAATTAATGTTCCAAAAATAGATAATAAATTGCCAAAATCTTACTCTATAATAATGGATAATGTAGGATTTAAAGCACCAGAATCTATAAGTGAAACATTAACAATAGTTCCAACAGAAAATGTAAAACATTTTTCATATAAAATCGTTTACATTTACGATGAGAGTGTATGGAATGAAACTAACACAGAAAAAACAATAAATTGGAACACAAAATATGATGTTAAAGTAAATGGAACTCAATGCACACAAGAAAATAGAGAAGAAGCAATTGTATCAGAAATGGGAGACGAAGTAAGCTTAGCAGTAAATTTCTCAGATGTATATAAAGGAGAAATAATAGAAAAAGCAGGTCAAAAAGTTGAAACACAATATAATGAAGAATGGAAATTAGAAATTTCAGCTTTACCGCAAGATGGTGAAAAAATAAATTATATTGGGATAAATTCTGAAACTCCAAATTTTGATATATCTGAAGCAGCAGAAATAAACTCATACTTTGTAAAAAGTAAAATAAGCATAAACCAACTTGAAAAAATAGTAGGTTCTAAAGATAAGAGTAAATTAGAAATTTCTGCATTTGATGCTGAAGGAAAAGAAACAAAGGTAGAGGTAAAAGACCCAGTAGAAGGTTCAACATATCTAACAGCTGAATACCCAGAAAATACTGTTAGAATAAAAGTAACATTAAAAGACGTTACTAAAAATTCAATACCTTTAACAATACAACATGAAAAGAAAATTGTATCTAACCTTACAAGTGCACAAGCAGAAACTTTAAACAAGATGACTGAAAATGTTAAAACAACGACTGAATATGCAACAGTAGTTCAAAGTGAAGTGGAACTAGAATCAGGAAGAGTATTGGGACCAGCAGTTTATGCATATCCAAGTACTACATCTGCAACAATGGAAATAATTGAACCACAATTAACAGCAGATTTTAAAGTAAACGGAGGAAACTCACTAATAACAGCTGTTGAAAACAAAACACAAAATATTAATTTTACATACACATTATTATCAGAAGACGCAAAAACACAGGCATTATTTGTAAATCCAGAATTTAATATACAAATACCAGAAGGAATGAATGTTGCAGGAGACATTAATGTAGACATTCAACCTCAAACAGGAACATTAAAAGTTGAAAGTGCAAAAGTTGAGAATGGAAAAATAGTAGTTAAATTAAGTGGTACAAATGGATATGTAGCAAATGGAACAAACACACAAGTAAGTATAGATGTTCCAATGAACATAGACAAAACAATGCCAAATAAAACAGTAAATATAGTAGGAACTTATTCAGCTATAAATAGTAATAAGAGTATTACAATAGAAAAAGAAGTATCTACACCAATGCAAATAAAAACATCAAATGAACAAATTTATGCAGAAATGACTGTATCTGTAGAAAATACAGGAACAAGCACAACATATTCTGATACAAATAAAAATTCAGAATTAGCAATACCAACAACTGCAAATTCAAAAGCAGCAAAAGTAAATGTAAATGTTATAAACAATAACGATACAAAAATAGAAAATGTTGAAGTTGTTTTCAATGCAGTATATACAAATAAAGACGGACAAAAAGAAACATTATTATCACAAACAGAAACAGTAGCAGTTGAAAATAACAATAAAACAAATGTTGAAAAAGTAATAACATTACCAGAGGCACTTACATTCAACGAAAATATAGAAATAACAGCAACAACAAAATATGCTGGAACAAATTTAGAAAAAACAAACACAACAGTATTAAAAACAGAAACTGTACAAGGGCTAGAAAACGCAGAAGCTGTAGATAACAAACTATTAATTGGAACAGTTGCTAAATTAGGAGACGGTACTGAGCTAAATGCAAACGATTCAGTATTTGTAGGAGAAGTAATTGAATACACAACAACAATTACAAATTTAACAAACGAACCAATTAACAACTTAAAACTAAATGTTCAACAAACAAACGGAAATATGTACGGAACAGTTGAAGAAGAAAGAAACAACGGACCATTATACGGTACAGGAAATGAAAAAGTAACAGAACATCGTTATGAAGAAATAAAAACTAACGAAACTGGAATTACAGTACCAACAATAGATGCGAAAAAAGCAGTATCTTTTACTTATACTATAGTAGTTAAAAACGGAGAAACTACTTACGGAACAATGCAAGTTGAGGCAACTGGAATAGAAACAAAACAAATAAAAACTATAGCAAATAATATAAAAGAAGCTAAAATAAAAGCATTATTACAATCAGCAATAATGGAAGAAAATACAGATGTTTATGCAACTGCAGTATATCCAATAAATTTAAATGTTGAAAATTTAACAACAAATGACTTAAATGCAAAAGTAAGAATAAACTTAAACAATCTTGAATGGAAAGAAAATAGCCAAGTTCAAATACCTGAAAACAGCGGAGTAAAAGTAAGTAATATTAATTACAATAAAGAACAAAACTATGTCGAATTTGATATTACACTTCCAGCAGAATACAAGAGTGGCAATGACAAAAACATTCAATTAACACCATATATTAAAGCTATGGATGCAACAAAAACAGAAGGAAAAATTGAAGCATCTGCAAAAATTACAAATGGAAATGATGTTTATACTACAAATACAATTGAAAAAAATGTAAAACAAAATACAACACAATTAAAAGTAGAACAAACATCTAACATTAAAGAAAATCAAGTTCTAAAAAATGGTGATGAAGTTGTAATAGAAACAACAATCACAAACGAAGGAAATATTGCAGCAGATGATGTATCAATATTAGATACATTAATTGCAGGACTTGAAGTAAAAAGTGTAACAGTAAATGGTGAAAACAAAACTGATGCATATAACAATGGATTAGTATCAACATCAGCAAACATAGAACCAGGAAAAACAGCAAAAGTTGTAATAACTGCAACTGTAAATACTGATAATATGGCTAGCAAACAATTTACAAATAAAGTTACAGCAAACGATAATGGTACAATTTATACATCAAATGAATTAAAATTCAATGCAGATGTATTTACAACATCAGATAGCGCACAAGACCCAACAAATCCAGAAAATCCAATTGAAAATGGAAACACTGCTACACCAGGTGAAAATGGAAACCAAGGTAGTCAATCTGGAAATGGAAACGAACAAAATCCAAATGGAACAGGTTCACAAGGAAATAACCAAGCTAAAACATATTCTATAGAAGGAACTGTTTGGCAAGATGCAAACGAAGATGGACAAATCGGAAATGAAAGCAAACTTTCTGGAATAACAGTAAAATTAATAGATGTAAATAATCAAAATGCATTTGTAAAAGATGCAAACGGAAACGAAATATCTGTAACAACAGATAATAATGGTAACTACAAAATAACAAACTTACCAGCAGGAAATTATAGTGCAATATTTGTATATGATACAAACAAATACGAAGTAGCTAATAATTCAATTGCAAAAGACTACATGTTAGGACAATCAAAAGTTGCAATCACAAACACAATTAATCTAGCAGAGGATAAAGCAAATATCAACTTAGGATTAATTGAAATAAAAGATTTTGACTTAAAATTAGATAAATACATAACAAAAGTAACAACACAAACATCTAAAGAAACAAAATCTACAACATATGAAAATAAACAATTAGCAAGAACAGAAATTGCAAGCAAACAACTATCTGGAGCAAGTATAATAGTTGAATATACATTAAGAGTAACAAACAGCGGAGAACTTGCAGGATATGTAACAAAATTACAAGACAACTTACCAAAAGATATGAAGTTCAGCTCTGAACTAAATAAAGAATGGTATATGGATGCGGACGGAAATTTATATAACACAAGCTTAGCAAGTACAATAATTAATCCAGGCGAAAGCAAAGATGTTAAATTAGTACTTATTAAAAATATGACAACTGACAATACAGGAACAACTACAAATACAGCTAAAATAGTAACTACATCAAATGCAAAAGGTTATAACGAAATTAACTTAAGCAACAACGAAAGCAAAGCAGATTTATTAGTAAACCCAGCAACTGGTAAAGTTATTACATATGTATTAATAGTAGTAAATAGTATTATCATTGTATTACTAGGTGTATATATAATAAAAAGAAAGATAATAGATTAGGAAGAAAGGAGGAAAAAGATGAGTACAAAGAAAACTAAAAAGAGTTTAGCATTATTTATAGTAGCAATTATGCTTATAGTTTTAAGTATTGCAACTATTGGAATAGCCGCAGTTCGTACTGTAAAAGCAGGATGGACAATAGTAGAAGATATGGGAATTCAATGGGGTTGGGATGCTGAAAGTTATGGAGGAGTTACTTCGCTAGGAAAATTATCTGCTGATGTTTATACATATGGAGATAGATTCTTAGGAATATCTGAACCAAAACAATTTGTTGGAATGACATATACTTATGATAAGTATAGAGGAAAAGATCCATTAGAATATCCAACGGGTATGTGTGTATACCATAGAGCTTCTACAGGAAATGAAACAAGATATATTGTTACAAACGTAATAGATATAAACATAGCTGAAGCAGGAAAAGTTGTAGTGTACGGAGGAACAAATACAAACAGTTCCTCTAAGGTTACACTAAATGATACAGGTTGGGCAAATGCAATGGCAAGAGCTATACTACTTGGAATAAATGATCCGACAGCAAATTATGAGTCACAAGGACATCAAGTTGTTTCATATGCTTATACACATTATTTCTATAATAATATAAGCCCTTACATGAATACAACATTCCAGACTGATGTACGTGTAAAAAGCACGCAAACAAGTGAGTTGAGTGTTACAGCAGCTAATAGAGCAGCAGTAGATGCAGCATCAACAAAAGCAGCATCAGCTAGCTCAGATGAATTAAAAGTTGAAGATAAAAATGCAAATATCACATATGATGAAAATAACAATGCATATGTTGGACCAATAAAAATTACATGTGGTGAAACAAACACTAAATTTAAATTAGAAACTTTAACAGTTACAGATACTAAAACAAACACTACTTTAAATAATGTAACAATAGGAACAATGAATGCAGAAGGAACATTCAAAGAACAATCTAAAGACAACATAATAAGTGGTAAAGATAATTATTATATAAAAATAGGAGGGGCTAAACCTACAAAGATAAAAATCAACATGAGCACAACAACAAACACAACTTCTTACTACAGAGCAAGAATATTAGTATGTTTAACACCTGCTGGACATGATACACAAAACCAAAACGCACTTATTTATACAGCTGACGAAGTAACAGGAAAAAATACTTCAGCTGAAATTACAATTGAAAGAAAAACAATAAATGTTTCTTTACAAAAACAAGATGCTGACGGAAAAGACCTAGCAATTGCAGGAATTACATTTGATGTATATTCAGGAAATACAAAGAAAGGTACATTAACAACAGATTCAAAAGGTAAAACAAACGAGATTGAATTACCAGTTGGAACATATACTTTAGTTGAAACATCAAATACTGCATATGGTTACAAACAAAGAGCATTAGCTACAGCAACATTTGAAATTAAGGCTGACGATTTAGCTAGCCAAAGAAAAGTTATTGCTGTAAAAAATACTCAAAAACTTGGAAACTTAGAAATTAGAAAAGTAGATGCAGAAAATACATCATTAAAACTTAAAGATGTAAGCTTTGTAATTGGTATAGATAACAAATTTATCCAATTAACAAATAAAAACGGAAAAGTTGCAACAGTAACAGGAACTGTAACAGTTGCAAAAAACGGAGTTGCAAGTAACTCTGAATACGGAGTAAACTATGTAGATAGCCAAAATGACGCAACAACATTTGTTACAGATAAAGACGGAATTATACATGTAAACAACTTAGAAGTTTACAAATCACCAACACAAAAATATGAATATGCAATAAAAGAAACAGCAAACGCTGATGAATACTATGAAGTGCTTGCAAATAGCATAAAAGCAAATTTAGCTGAAGGAACAACAACATATATTAATAATCAATCAGGAACAACAACAGCTGCAAACTTAACTAACAGAATGAAATACGTAGACTTAAGTGGATATGTATGGTTAGATGAAATTCAAGGAAAAGACAGCAGCCGTGACGGAGTTTATACACAAGCAGATAAGAGATTATCTGGAATAAAAGTATCATTAGTTGATAAAAATGGTAAGGATATAGTACAACCTACAACAACAGATGAAAATGGTAACTATAAATTTACTAAGATTGATAGAGATATGTTATCAAATTACAACATCGTATTTGAATACAATGGATTAATTTACACATCTGTAACTCCTGATTTATCAGTAGAAAAAACAAACACATCAAAATCTGCTGAAGTTTATGGAAATACAGATACAGCTAAAACAAGAGCAAACTTAAATAGCAAATACACTGAAATTTCTAAAGCAACTATGGTTGAAGACAATACAATAACAGCTAGCACAAATTCTGCTGGATTTGACCTAAGCAAAGGAAAAGTTGAAGGTAGAGAAATTAAAAATATCAACTTAGGACTACAAACAAGAGAACAACCAGATGTATCTATTTCAGATGATGTAGAAAATGTTATCCTAAGACTAAATGGTTACCAATACATTTATAGATATGGTAGCGAAGAAACAGCTGAACAAAAATTAGCAAGAGAAGCAAGTGAGCAAAATGCAAAAGTTGATGTTAACGTAAAAGTTAAATTAAGAAAGAAATTAGCTGCAAAAGCATCTGATATTCAAGCATTAAAAGACAATGTTGCAAAATTAGAAGCTTATGTAACTTATGGAGTAACAATTGGAAATCAAAGTCAAACATTAGAAACAGTTGTAAAACAAATCAATAACTACTATGATATTTCTAAACTAGATACTAATGCTCAAATCGTAATTGGAGATAAAATCGACGATAGAGGAAATGTTACAACAGACGGTGTAGCAATGAAAGTATCTAATATTGGAAAAGTAGTAGATAATCCAGAAATGGGACAATTAACAATAAAATTTGACAAAGACATTGTACTTGCTCCAGGAAAAACAAAAACAATTTATGTACAATTTAAATTAAATGATGAAACAATCATAGGATTATTAAACAAAGACACAGGTGTATATAACATAGCAACAATAGCTTCTTACGAATCATATTATGGCGGAGATACATATGAAGGTTCAAAACCAGCAAATGGTTCAAATAAAGGAAAAATATATGCAGGATTAGATAAAGACTCTATTCCAAACAACGAAACAATTAAATTCGTTACTGATGATGCTGGAAATGTTAAGTACTTTGACATGAATGCAAGAGAAACAACAGCTGATAAGGGAATTCCAGATATAGATGATAACGCATTGAAGAGTTTAGGAACATTTGGAAAAGATATAGTTGAAGATGATGCTTCATCTGCACCAACACTTGTATTACAAGCTAGCCATGAAAGAGCAATTTCTGGTACAGTATTTGAAGATAATACAACAGTAACAAATAATATGAGACTTGGAAATGGTCAATTAGATAATGGCGAAAATAAAGTTTCAGGTGTAACAGTAGAGTTAATTGATGTAACAACTGGAGAAGTTGCAAAATTATCAAATGATGAAGATGCAAGAACAGTAACTGCTGAAGATGGAACATATAGATTTGGTAGATTTGACCAAAAATACATCGGTGTATTACCAGGAAAATATGTAATTAGATTTACATATAAAGATGGAACTACAAAGATTGCAAATAATGATATGAAAGTATTAGATTACAAATCAACTGTAATTACTTCTGGAAAAGTTAAAGAAGGATTAAACAATAATGATACAAAATGGTTTGCAGACGGAAGTGTAAAGAACGGAAATTATTCTGTTGCAGTAGATGACTACGCACAAGTTGAAGCACTAAACAAAGAAGTAATCAATAATGAAACAGTTAATAAACAAAGACAAATGCAAGCAAATACACCAGTTATGGATATTGGTATAGAATTTGAAACATTAGACAACTTAGAAGTTCAAGTATTTAAATATACTAGTGAAAATGGTGGAGAATTAACAGAAGCACATGTATTTGTAGATAGCTTAGATAACATGAACTTTGGTTTAGCAGAAAAACCACATGTAAATGTAGAAACAAGCAAACAAGTTGTATACTTTGAATACAAAAATGCAAAAGGTGAAACATTATTCTATGGAGATCCTACATCAAATAAACCAATACAATATGTAAAACACTACAAAGATGCAACTCAAGAGTTAGTTGAAGCCGAAATTGATCAAGACCTAATGCAAGGTTCAACATTAAATATAACATACAACATGAGCATTAAAAATAATAGTGAAGATGACTACACAACTAAAGACTTCTACTACTTTGGAACAAAAGGAACTGAAGCTCAAAAAGCTAAGTTAAACATTACAAAAGTTGTTGACTACATGAGTGACAAATTAGTATTTAAAGCTGATAGCACAAATGCTCAAGGCGAAGTATGGAAAGCAACATCTAAAGATGATGCAGAATTTACTAAATTAATTGATAGCTCAATAGTTGATATAAATGGATATCAAGTATTGATGTCACAAACATATGGACAAATAGCAAATGGTGCTACTAAGACAACAACATCTTATGCTACAGTTGTAACAAATGCGGAAGATACACAATATTTAAACTGTATTGAGATTTTAGAATACACAGGAGGTAAACGTATACAAAATACAACACCTGGTAACTATAATCCAAATGACTTTCAAAATGTAGAAGAAGATTCTGCAAATATCAATTTAATGTTAAATGCACCTACAGGTAGAGATATTAATTACACACCTTATATTGTAACTGGAATTATAACATTAATAATTGTTGCAGCAGGAGTTGTAATTATAAGAAAAAGACTTGTAAAATAGTCTAGTAATAAAATATAAAAAAAGATAAAATGTTAAGTTTTAAAAAACATTTTGTCTAAAGATAAAAATAATACCCAAAAGGAAACTTGCGGGTATTATTTTTGTAAATAAAAATGTTGGAATAAAATCCCAAAAGAAATTTGAAGGTATTATTTTTTGATTTAAAGTCAATTAGTTGGAGAATAAAAAGTTGTGAGACTCAATAGTTTTGCTAGAAGCAATATTTTAAAATGAAATTTTATGTATAAAAAAGCAACCTTTGGAAAAAATAAAAACAAAATTTTCAAGAGGTGGTAAAAAGATGTCAAAGGTAACAAAAGTTGTTTTGGTTGTATTGATTTTGATATTAGCAATTAGTGGAGTTGCATATATAGCAAATATAAATATAAACAATGAAGTTGAAGCACTTTCAAAATATGGCTCAAGAGGAGATGAAGTAAGGAAAATTCAAGAAAAATTAAAAAGATGGGGATATTATAATGGAAGTGTAGATGGAATATATGGTTCTAAAACAGTTGAAGCTGTTAAAAGTTTTCAAAGAAAAAATGGATTAACTGTTGATGGAATTGCAGGAAGTCAAACTTTAGCTGCTATGGGAATTACAAGTAGTAGTTCCTCATCAGGTTCGAGTTCTAGCAGAAGTTCAGATGCAAATTTGTTAGCTAGAGCAATTTATGGAGAAGCAAGAGGAGAAGTGTATGTAGGACAAGTGGCTGTTGGAGCTGTAATTTTAAACAGAGTAAAAAGTAGCTCTTTTCCTAATACTATTGCAGGAGTAATTTATCAAAATGGAGCTTTTGATGCGGTTTCAGATGGTCAAATAAATATGAGCCCTGACAGTACTGCACAAAAAGCTGCTCAAGATGCATTGAATGGTTGGGATCCAAGCTATGGGGCAATTTATTATTTTAATCCTAATACTGCTACTAATAAATGGATTTGGTCAAGACCTGTTACTGTTACAATTGGTAAGCATAGATTTTGTAAATAATTCAACGAATAAAATTTTGGTTAAATTTTTTTGATTTTTTTGGGTTATCTTATTGACAAAAGGGTTATTTTATATTATAATAACTATTGTTAAAAGTTAACCAGTTTTTATTTGCAGATGTGGCGGAACTGGTAGACGCACAGGACTTAAAATCCTGCGGTTGAATAAACCGTGCCGGTTCGATTCCGGCCATCTGCACCATAAGAGCATCAAGGAGTTTGAGAGAATTAACCTTGATGCTTTTATAATAAAATTGCTAGAATTTTCTAACAAATTTCTAACAATTTGATATATTTTCTAATTTAGATGTATTAGAGTCCAGATCTAATATATCTTTTTTATTGCTATTAAAACTTAAAGCATTTTCAATAGCTGATGCAGATTTAATTTTTGTACTCGAATCCAAATGTGTATATCTTTCAGTAGTTCTTGAACTTGAATGACCAAGCCAGTCTTGTATTTCCCTTAAAGATATTCCTTTCTTTACAAGTAATGTTCCGACAACTATGTCTTAAATCGTGGAATCTTATTTCTCGTAAATCATTATTTCTTAATATTTGCTTAAATTTATGACTAACATAGTCTGGGTTTCTCAAATTTCCTAACTCATCTAAACAAACATAATCTTTGTATTTTTTATTGTAACTATCTTTAAATATAGACATATAATATTCTTGCATTTTTCTAGTGTATAGTAAAAGTTCTTCTATTTCTTTAAACAATGGTAAAGTTCTATAACTAGATTTATTCTTTGTTTTGCTCTTAGTAATCATTGTAGTTTTTGTTTCAATATCTTCATTTTCATTTGTAACTGTAACAACTTTATGATTTATAGTAATTGTTTTATTTTCAAAATCTATTGCAGACCATCTAATACCTAAAACTTCACTTCTTCGTAATCCATAAAATGAAGTTAAATAAACAATTAATTCTAAAGGTGTATCTTTTACAACTTGAAATAAAGTATTTAATTCATCTTCGTTGTAATAGTCAGCAATGAATTGCTCTTGGTGTGGTCTACCAACTTTTATAGCTGGATTACTTGGTATTAAATCGGTTTGTACTGCATAATCTAAAGCCTTTCTAATATTTGCGTGATATTTTGTAACTGTTGTTCCCTTTAAGCCTTGTGAGTATAACCAATTATAAAAATCTAAAATATGAACAGGCTTTAAATCTTCTAGCATTACTGGATTATTTGTAAAATATTCTTTTGTTCTGCCTTCAATTTGTCTTTTATAACCTGTGTATGTAGATTCTTCAATTTGATGTTTTATCATATCAAGCCATTTAATCATAAAGTCTGAAAATGATATTTGTACTTTTTTATCTTCTGTTTTTGTTTGTGTAATTGTTTCCAATTTATTTATAAATTCATCTCTAATTTGAATAAGTTTCTTTTCAGCTTTTTTCTTACTTTCGTTTTCTTTAAATCCTGTAGATACCCATTTCATTTTTCTTATGCCATCTACATAGTAAGTTAATACTGCATAATAAGTCTTATTCTTAATAGTTAAATATGCTGTTATATTATACATTAAATTCTCCTTCCTAATTTTAAACAGTATTAAAAATTATTGAGTTAAAAAAGCGATAACATTTATCTTAGGTATTCTGTATAGCTTTCCAACTTTAATTGCTTTTATAGTGCCTTCTCGCACTAATTCGTATGCCTTTTGTTTACCAATATTACCTAACATTGATTGTAGTCCAGATACATCAACAACATCAGGATAATTAGCAAACATTTCTTGAGTGTTATTATTTTTCATCGCATTCCTCCGTTTCTTTCAAAATCATATTTTGCATATATTTAGTAGATTTTTTAACCGTCCCATCTACTTAAGGGAATATTATAGTTTGTTTTACTAACATAGGTGCTCTGCATACTGAATCTGTAACGAGCAAAGCTCTAACAGCTTCAGCAATTTCACCTCTCCGTTAACAACCGAGCGACTCCTCAACATCACGTTAAGCCAAGCCGAAGTATCATTATAGTGTTCTATAATACTGGTACTATGACACTAATTTTTAGTGTATTTTTCAATGTTCTTTTACACTTTTACAATTTTTACTTGCAAAAGTATTGTAATTATGCTAGTATTATAGTATAATATTTATAGAATGTCAATAACAAATTATAAAAAAATAAAAATTGTTAACGAATAATTTGGGGGAAATATTGAAATGAAAGGAAATTTACCAGAAAAAAGTTTTTTTGATAGCTTTTATATTTGGTTTAACAAAGAAAAAAGAGAAGAATATTATTCAACACCTTTGTATCTTTATAGTGTAAATAGAAAAGATGACTTCGAAAATAGACTATTAACATTAGAATTTGATAAAAATGAAGTTAAAGGTAGAGTCAAAGAAGAACAAGGTTTGAAATATCCAGGAAATATGTACTTTCCTTATGTAGAAAGATTTGGAATGTTTTTATTAAGATTTTTAAATGCAAATTTAGAAGATTATGAATCAGCTTATGAAACATTTTTCTTTGCTTATGGATTTGAAATTTTAAAAGATTTAGATGAAAATTATAAATTTGAACTTAAGGGGAAATACGAAAACGATGAAGTATATTTAAAGCAGATGGAGAAAATATATAATGATTTGCAAGATAAAATACAAGAAATTCAATATGAAATGAAAGATTTTGTAACTTATGTATTTAACCTTGATGAGCAAAAAGAATTAAAGGAATATACACCAAGCCAAAGATTTGCAGTATATCTAATTAAGCATAAAGGACAAGCATATACTTACAATAAAAATGACAATATTATTCAAGACAATTATTCAAATAAGAATTTAGAATTATCACATATGAATGATGCACAATTATTAGATAGTTTTAAGAACAATACAATGCTTGTTTCTATGATAGATACACACCAAAGTAATGACATATCTGCAATATGCTATGCGGTATTAGAAGAAATTGTAAAAACAACAAATAATCCAATAAAAAAATGTCAAAACTGTGGAATGTACTTTATTCCAAGTTCAAGACTAGATGAAATCTATTGCGATTATCCAAAATCAGATGGCAAAACTTGTAGAGATAAAGGTGCAGTACAAGCATATAACGAAAGGCTTAAACAAAATAAGGCACTTGCAGAGTATAGAAGATTATATCAATTAAAGTCTATGGCTATTGGTAGAAATAAAGACAACAAGCAAATGAAAAAAGATTTTGAAAAATGGAAAAAAAATGCTAAAGATAGAGTTAATAAATTGAAACATGGGGTTTTAACAGAAGATGAGGTATATGAGTGGTTAGTAAATAATAAGTAAGGTTAGGAAAATAAAATGTCAACAATACAAGAAAATATAGATAAACAAATATATAATCAAATTAGTCCTATTTTAAAAGCATATAATGAACCTATAATACAAGCTGGTAAAGCAGTTGCAGAAGCAAGTAAATATTATAATAATTATCTTAATGCAAATCGAGAACAATTATCGGCTATATCAAAATCAATATCTAGTGTTGCTGAAACATATAAAAGAATGTATAATGAACCATTAATGAATCTTACTAGAAAATTATCAGAAGTTTTTAACGAATATAATAAGATTAATAATACAAAAATTGCTAGCTTAGTAGAAAATATGAATAATGTAATAAAAATATCTTCATTGAAAGATATGTATACAAACATAGATTTTAATAAAATTCTTATAAATAATAGTGGTACGATAGAGTATGATGGAGTTGTATTTGAAAAGAATGAAATTGAAGAAAGTTCAACAGAATTAATAAAGGATATAGCAGAAAGAAAAAGTATAAAAGCAGACACATTATTAAAAAGAATATTATTAAGCTTTATTATAATTTTTAGTACGTTTTTTATGTCTGGAAATGATATAGAATGGATATTGTTAGCAATTATGGCAGGATTCTTTGGACAAGTAGGAGCAAATATGTTTGAATTTTTTAAAGAAAAATTTTTCAAAAATTATGATAGTGATGACAATAATAAAAATAAGTATTTCAAAGAACATTCTGCAATTGTAAAATTAGAAGAATTAAAAGTAAGAAAAAAACCTAATAGTAACGAAAAAATAATTGGATGTTTATATTTTTCACAATTAGTAAAAATTGAAGATGTAAAGCCTTATTGGACTAAAATAGAATATAAAGATAAAGAGAGTAAAATAAGTATTAGTGGTTGGGTATCAACCAAAGGACTAAAAAGATTTAACACATTAACGTCTCAATTTGAAGATATTGAAGAAAATGAATTAGGAGTGTGATACTATGTCAAATACCGAAACAAATAGAATTGAAAACAAAGAACAACTAAATGAAGATTTTGAACAAGAAGTAATTGCTTTTCTTAACTACAAAGAAGGTGGAATTATCTATGTAGGAGTTAGAAAAGATGGACAAGTAGTTGGTCTTAAAGATGTTGATCTAACACAATTACAAATAAAAGATAGAATTAAAAATAATATTCAACCTTCAACTTTAGGATTGTTTGATGTAATTGTGGAAACAATAGATGACAAAGAAGTAATAAAAGTTGTAATATCTAGTGGAACTGAAAAGCCTTATTATTTAAGAAAAAAAGGAAGAACTCCAGAAGGTTGTTATGTTAGGGTTGGTAGTAGTAAAGAGAGAATGACAGAAAGAATGATTGATGATATGTATGCTAAAAGAGTAAAGCACACACTAAAAGAAATAGATTCTCCAAGACAAGAATTAACATTTAATCAATTAAAAATTTATTATGAAGAACATGGACTAAAATTAAATGATAACTTTTTACAAAATCTTGATTTATTAACAAGCGATGGCAAATATAATTATAATGCTTTTCTATTAGCAGATGAAAATAATATTTCAATAAAACTTGTAAAATATCTAGGAACAAATAAACTAGAATTATTAGAAAACATGGAATATGGAAATCGTTGTTTAATTACTGCTACTCAAAGATTATTAGATAGACTTGATGTTGAAAATACTACATATGCTAAAATAGAATATTTTGGAAGAAAAGAACAAGAAAAAATTGATAGTAAAGCACTAAAAGAAGCAGTTATAAATGCTGTTGTTCATAATGATTATTCCTATGGAAATAGTCCTATTGTAGAGTTGTATTCCGATAGAGTTGAAATCACTTCTGCAGGTGGACTACCACAAGAATTATCACAAGAAGAGTTTTTGGAAGGTGTTACTGCTCCAAGAAATAAAGAACTAATAAGAGTATTTAAAGATGTGGAATTAATTGAAAATATTGGTTCTGGGGTATTAAGAATTTTAGATGCTTACGATAAAAGTTGTTTTAAATTTATGGAACATTTTTTAAGAGTTTCATTTAAATATAAAGAAAATCCATTTGAATATGACCAAAAAATTGACCAAGAAAATAACCAAAACGATTTAAATACAATACAAAATAAAATTCTTAATTTGATTAAACAAAACCCAAAAATAACTCAAATGGAAATTGCTAAAATATTAGGTGTTTCAAGAGAAAAAGTTAAATATAATATTGCAATTCTAAAGGTTAACAATATACTTGAAAGAATTGGTTCAAACAAAATTGGAGAATGGAAAATATTAAAATAATTTATTGGTTAAAAATTGACCAATAAATTGACCAATAAAATTTAGACAAGAAATATCCAATATAATATAATGATTTTAATAATAAAAAAAGGAGAACTTTTATCTGGAAAATAATGATTTAAAAGAAAGAAACATAAATGATATTATTTCTATGGTAAATGAAGGAAATGTAGATGCAATGAATGAATTAGGAGTTAGATATATTAATGGAGAAGGTGTTGAAAAAGACGAGAAAAAAGCTTTTGAACTTTTTAATAGTGCCAGTGAAAAAGATTGCATCAAGGCTAAATTTAATCTAGCGATGTGTTATTATAATGGTAATGGTATAGAACAAAATGATACTGTTTCTTTCAACATTTTGAAAGAACTTGCAGAAAAATATAATCATGCAAGAAGTTACTATTATCTAGGAGAATTCTATTTCTTTGGTGGAACTGTTGAAATTGATTATGAGAAATCATTCTTCTATTATAATGAAGCATTAAAAATAAATCCAAAATATTTGAAAGCAAAATTATGCATAGCCTATGCTTATTATTCTGGAAAAGGAATAGAGAAAAATTATGAAATAGCATTTAATATGTTTAAAGAATTAGCTGAAGAAGATAAGTTTGTAGATGCTTATTTCTATTTAGGAGAACTTTATTATATAGGTAGAGTTGTTAAACAAGATTATAAAAAAGCAATGGAATATTTCAATGAAGCATTAACTTATAGTAAAAATGTATACGGCTCAAAGTATTATTTAGGTGAAATGTATATGTTTGGTAAAGGAGTAAATGCTGATTATCAAAAAGCTAAAATGTATTTTGAAGATATATTAAATGAAAAATATGATGATGCATATTATAAATTAGCATTAATTAATTCAGGAGAATTTGGAATACAAAAAAATGAAGAAAAAACTAAAGAATATTTTAATAAAATTGAATTTGACTTATGTATAACGATGATATATTACGTTATTGCAGTAAAACCTGAAGAAGAACAAAATTTAGATGAAATTTTAAAATTGTTAGATTCAGAAATGGAAGTTGTAAAACAAACTATTGTGCAATTTCCACTTAATCACCCTGCAAAAATATATCATGATAGACTATATTCTTTAAAAGATGAAGAATATAATGATATTGTAGAAAGATTAAAAAATAAAATCATAATATGTAAAAAAGAAAAAAATTTAAAAGATGCTATAATGGCTTTAAGTTCTGATAGTGATGTTATTGATTTAGTAAGATGTATTGTAGGGTACACAGATTCGCTAAAAAATGATAATAATGAAAGCAACTTTGAAAATAATAAAAAAACTATTTTGAAATTTTATAGAAATTATTGTATTGAAGATGAAGAAACGGCACAATTAATGACATACGACAAAACAGAAAAAGATTTTTATATTGAAAAAGACACAATATTAAATATAGATGGCAATAATTGCAACACTAAAATAACAGTAAAAAATATAGCTGATGAATTTGTTGAATTAGAAATTGAAGATAGTAATATTTTAACTATGGAAAGTATTTATGAAGGTAGTGTTAATGTAAAAATTGAAAAAGGGAAAATGTATGAATATTATTTACCTTCTGCATATGCGTTAACTATTAAAATAATGTCAGAATATATAAATAAAAATATAAGAAAACTAACAATACATAATGGGAATTATTTAGCAGAAGAACTAATTGAACTTGAAAGATTTAATGATATATTAAAATGTAATTATAAACAATCACAAAATATATTTTCTGGTAATCCTAAAAAAGAAAATAAATATTGTGAAATATCAAAAGAAGATAATCAATATATAATTACATTGATTGAAAAAATTGATTTTGATCAAAAGGTTTCCGATGATGATTATTTAGAAGGCGGAAGTGCTGGGAATTTAAGCTTAGAATATGAAGATGGTACAACAGTAATTAAAGAATTTGGTTCATATATGCCAAAAGATATTAATGAATTATATCAAGCTATATTAAATAAATTTAATTCTTCTGATAAATAGTAATTAGAAATGGAGTGATAGCACAGACTACCACTCCATTTCTTCATATTCAAGTTCTTCCTCAGGTTCAATTTGCTTTTCAGGATCAAAACTAATATCATTTTCACATTCAAATTTTCTAATAAAAGAATCTTCATTAGTTATAGAAAATTTAATACATATCCACTCAATAAATTTATGAACTGTTTTCTGCAGAGTATTTATAACTTTCTTTAAAAAATTATTTTCGTTTTCTAAATAAGAAAGCTGTTCTTCATATTTATTTTCAATTTTTTCAGTTTCTTTTTGCAATCTAATATTATAGTCGTTTTCCATAGTTTCGTATTTCTCTTTAAGTTCAGCATTTTCATCTAAAATTGGCTTAATATCTTTTTCATATTTTATAGCTTTATCAACAGTTTTAATTTGTCTATTTAATGCCAAAGTAAGTAAAGCATTTTGCTCATGTAATTTCTGTATAGTTTTATCTTTAGGCTTTATAATTTGTTCTTGAATTCTCTCATCTCTATTTTTGATTGTCCATCTAAAATTTGAAATATCAGGAACTTCAGGCAATTCTATTTTTATATCTTGCAATAGTGTTTTACTTTCTTCAAAGTTTGTAATATTTTTATAATCTTCAACAGACAAATGCACTTTCTCGCTTGGATTTCCTAGTTCTAATTCAAAATTATTAGCAACCATATAATTGTAAAAGGCATCTTGCAGTTGCCTATAACTATCCTTAGCTTTCCAAAATTCACTACAAGCAATTTTATCAATATTGTTGCCTTTCTTATCTGTAGTATGAACGACTGGAATAAAAATTAAGTGCATATGTGGAGTTTCCTCGTCCATATGCACTTTTGCAGACAAAATATATTGTTCACCTAAATTTTTATATTGACAAACGAATTTGTAAGCTGTTTCAAAATATCTTTTAGTTTCATCTTCTCCAATAGTTTCAAAGAATGCTTTATCAGATGTAATTATATATTCACAAACAATATTACTAACTGTTTTGATTTGACCTTTTAAGTTATAGTCTTTTCTTATTCTTTGAAATTCTTTTTCATAAGTAAATTGTGGACTTTTTAATGAATAATTCAAATATGATTTATCTCTATCAATATTTTTATTAGAGTAGTTTGTATTTCTTCTTTCATTATGGCGATATATTCCTTTTAGATTTTCGCTCTTATATTTTGCATTTCTAATTATAGCATAACTCATAACATAACCTCCTTGTCTGACTCCGTGAGCTACACAAAGTAATCTTAAAATTAGCTCCTTTTTAAATTGTGTTGTAACACACTACAACACTTTTTTAGCCTTATGGCAAAAAGTGTTAGTGTGGCAGGGACACCCTGCACCCGTTTGCCTAAAAAATACACTTGGTATTTTTTAGGTTTTAACTAAATATGCTCTAGCAAATTTAGTTAAAAAAATAGCAACACAAAAATTGATAAACAATTTTTATATTGCTATTTTGCAAAAGTATAACTACTTTTGCATTTGCTAGGGTAATTATACATTAGCATATAGGCTGTCAAAAAATTCAGGGGGATATTCTCTACCGACATATCCATTTGATTTTTTTGAACCTTTATTATTTTTATAAGTATAATTATTATTAGTATTGATTGCACGGAGATTTTCCGATTCGGTAATCGTAGAATTTCTGGTTATATAATCGTAATTTTTACGACTATGTGTATTTTCAATATTTAAGTGTTGTATTTTTGCAACATATATAAGTTTAGGCTTGCTAAAACCTTGCTTTTTCTCATATATTAAATTAGCATCAGATAATTGTTTAAATGCTTTTGTAACTGTTTTATCAGATAAGTTCAATTTTTCTTGAACTTCTTTTCTAGTAAAAATTAAATACACATTTCCATCTTCATCATGCCAATTATTCTTGATAGATAAAGAAAGCCTGTCTAATAGAAAACCATATAATAATTTGCTATCAGAATTTAAAGCATTTTTATATAATGGATTTACAAATAATTCCTGTGGTATTTGATAATATCTATGGTTTAATGTTTCATTTACTTTATAAAAATTAAAATCTTGCATATATTTTCCTTTCCTTCGCACGACAATTGCTAAGGCTGTTAAAGCTATGCTTGTTACAGCCTTAGTATGCTGTGGACGATTTTGTGGCGAATAATTGGAGCAGGTAATAAACTATTCCTACTCATTTGAAATTTTTAAATATGCAAAATTTGATTTTGAATAATTTTGAAATTTTATAAGAAATAATACTGTTTAAAATTTTCTAACAAATTTCTAACAAAACTTGAAAAAGTTTTATTAAATATATATAAATTTTTTAATGTTTATGTTACAATAAAAAATAACGAAATGCCTTGAAATATCAATATTTAAAGAACAAAAATAATGGGATTAAAAAGTAGTAACTACCACTAACTAATAAAATGATAGCATAACTTAAAATCCTGCGGGCGAATAACCCGTGCCGGTTCGATTCCGGCCATCTGCACCATTAGAACACCAAGTGTTTTGAGTAATCAGAACTTGGTGTTTTAATTTTTAAAATAGTCAAAGTTCTAACAAAAGTTCTAACTAGAGTTAATCCTGTAAAAGATGTTAATTATGGTGCTGGAGAAGGAAAAGAAATTGAACACCATCTATATGAAACAAGTGATGGAAGATATAAAAGATTTTTTGATGCACAAGATTTGGAAAGATTTTTTGCTGATTGGAAAAAATTATATATACATGAAGAGATTATGGGAAGATATGACTTGAAAAAAGTATTGTGGAGAGGTGCAATGCAAGTAAAAAAGTAATTATGTTTTGAAAAATTAGAAAAGAGGAAAACATGAAATATATAATGGTACTGAAAGCTAATAAAGAACACAAAGAATTCATAATACATGCTAACAATGTAATAAACAATGTTAATGATACAGAACAAACAAATGGATTAGAGCGAAATATTGATAAAGATTATTTCTGTGATAATCCTAAGTTTCATTGTTTAGTTGCAGAAAT